>JABWBV010000321.1 GCA_013359445.1 Anaerolineales bacterium
CCCCGACCGCGGTGATGGTGGGGACCGGCAAAGGCGCGGAACTCGGCATCCTGCTCAAATCCGGCGAAGCGTTGGAACGCGCGGGCCGCATCACCACCGTCGTCCTCGACAAAACCGGCACGATCACGAAAGGGCAACCCGCGGTGACGGATGTGGTGGTGGGAAGGCAGGAAGAAGGAAACAGGAATCAGGAAACGGGCGAACGAATTCCCAATTCCCAATTCCTAATTCCTAATTCCCAATTCCTTTCCCCTGACGAAATTCTCCGCCTTGCCGCCTCCGTCGAAAAAGGCAGTGAACACCCCCTCGGAGAGGCGATTGTGGCCGAAGCGGGGAACCGGGGACTGACATTGTCCGCACCCGAAGGGTTTAAGGCCGAGGTCGGGCATGGCGTGATGGCGCAGGTGGACGGGCACATGATCCGGGTTGGCAATCTGCGGATGATGACGGCAGGCGGGCTGAACTTGAACGGTCTGCAAACGGAAGTCGAACGTCTGCAAGCGGAAGCAAAAACCGCGATGCTGGTCGCCGTTGACGATCAGGTGGCGGGCGTGATCGCGGTCGCGGATACGGTCAAAGACGGGTCGCGGGAAGCGATTGCAAACCTGCACGCGATGGGCCTGCGCGTGGCGATGATCACCGGCGACAACCGCCAAACCGCCGAAGCGATTGCCCGCGAGGTCGGCGTGGATACGGTGCTGGCCGAAGTTCTGCCCGGCGACAAAGCGACAGAGGTCAAAAAACTGCAATCAGCGGGCGAGGTGGTGGCGATGGTGGGGGATGGGATCAATGACGCGCCGGCGCTCGCCCAGGCCGAAGTCGGGATTGCGATTGGGACGGGTACGGACGTGGCGATGGCCGCGGCCCCCGTCGTGCTCATCAGCGGTGACCTGCGGGGGGTGGCGCGGGCGATTGCCCTGTCTCGCAAGACGTTGGGCACGATCAAACAGAATCTATTTTGGGCGTTTTTCTATAATGTGATCCTGATCCCCGCCGCGGCCCTGGGCTTGTTGAACCCGATGTTGGCCGCGGGCGCGATGGCTTTCAGCAGTGTGTTTGTTGTGAGCAATAGTCTGCGATTGAGAAGAACGAAGGTGTAAGGATGCCCCGCTACTTTACCCTTCAAGAAGCCAACGCTACCCTCGACGTGATCAAACCGCTCATCGAGGAGATATTAACCATCCGCCAGCAAATTCTTGACCGACGGGAGGATGTCTGGCCGGTCATCCAGCGCGCCGCCGGGAATGGGGGCAGTCAGACGGCGAGCAAACTGGCGCTTGAGTTCGGGCGGCTGGATGCGCTCGTGCATCAGATCCAGGATATGGGCGTGATTCTCAAAGACATCAACATAGGCTTGCTGGATTTTCCACATCTAAAAAACGGGCGGGAAGTGTACTTATGTTGGAAATTTGGGGAAGAAAAAATCGAATTTTGGCACGAGATCGAGGCGGGTTATGCAGGCCGCCAACCGATATAAAGTAGGAAGAACGCCGAAAAAAGGGATACAGGGAGATTTACCTCCCCCTGTATCCCTTTTTTCGGCAACCTCCCAATGTACCCTATGACCCAATGTAAAATCCTCCTCATCGAAGACGAACCTTCGATCATCCACCTGGTCTCCGCTTACCTGCGCCAGGAAAATTACGAAGTGACCACCGCCACGGATGGTATGAGTGGGTTAAAAGCGGCCCGCGCCCTTCGCCCGGATTTGGTCGTCCTCGACATTATGCTCCCCAAACTGGACGGGCTGGAAGTGCTCACCCAACTCCGGCGCGAATCCAACGTGTACATCATTCTCTTGACGGCCAAAACCGAAGAAACGGACAAAATCGTAGGGCTTTCGCTTGGGGCCGATGATTATGTGACCAAACCCTTCAGCCCGCGCGAGTTGGTGGCCCGCATTAAAGCCGCCCTCCGGCGCATCCAGGCCGGCACACAGACGCCTCCCGAAACGATGCTCCATTTTCCCCGCCTGCGGATCGATCCGGGCAGTCATCAGGTGTGGCTCGACGATCAACTCGTGGACTTGACCCTCACAGAATTCCAACTCCTGCACACCCTCGCCGAACATCCCCACATGGTTTTGAGCCGCGAACAACTGCTCGAAAAAGTGTGGGGAGCGAACTACTACGGCGAAGAAAGGGTGGTGGATGTGCATGTAGGGAACGTACGGCGTAAATTAGGCGGGGAGTTTATCGCGACCGTCCGGGGGGTAGGGTACCGGTTTGAAGGAGAAGGTGTATGAAATTATGGTTTTCAATCCGCCGCCAGTTAGGGATTAAGTTATTTTTATCTTACTTGATCATCGTTCTGTTGGGCATCTTCGTCCTCTCGACCGCCGTTGAATTTACCGTGCCCAATGCGTTTGCCCGGCACATGTCCACGATGGTGCATGTGATGGGGAATATGGCCGGGCTAATGGAAGCAGATTTGTTCGAGAACTTTCGACGAGCGGTTAATGAATCGCTCACCATTGCGACGGGGGTGGCAACGCTCTCTGCCATTGTCGCCAGCTACCTGATCAGCCGCCAGGTCACAGGCCCCCTCCGGGCAATCCAGGCCGCCAGCCAGCGCATCGCCGACGGGCACTACCATGAACGGGTCCCCCTGCCTTCCACCTCACCCACCGAAGCAGACGAATTGGAACAACTCGCGGCTAGTTTCAACCAAATGGCCGCGCGGCTGGAACAGACCGAAACGCTCCGCCGCCAGTTGATCGGGGATGTCGCCCACGAACTCCGCACCCCGCTCACCACGCTCAAAGGCACGGTCGAGGGCCTGCTAGATGGCGTCCTTCCCCCTGACGCGGCGACGTTTCAGGAAATTTATCGGGAAGCCGACCGGATGCAACGACTGGTAGCTGACTTGCAGGAACTCAGCCGGGTGGAGGCCCACGCGTACGCGCTCAACCTCCAACCGCTGGCATTGCCCACGCTGTGCGCGCCGGTCTCCAACCGGTTAGCTCCCCAATTTGCCGAAAAAGGGGTGACCGTTGCCAGTTATATCACCCCTGACTTGCCCAAAATTAATGCGGATGAAGACCGGCTCCAGCAAGTGTTGACCAATCTGATTGGCAACGCGTTGCAATACACGCCGCGCGGGGGGCATGTAACCCTGCGCGCGGGGCACAAGCCCGGCGCGGTTTGGGTGGCGGTGCAGGATGACGGCCTCGGGGTCCCCGCCGAAGACCTGCCCCATCTCTTTGACCGCTTTTATCGGGTGGACAAGTCCCGCTCGCGCGCGGGTGGGGGGAGCGGCATCGGGCTAACGATTGCGCGTTCGCTGGTGGAGGCGCACGGGGGCAAAATCTGGGCGGAGAGTGCGGGGGTAGGGCAGGGGAGTGTGTTTACGTTTACGCTCCCCATCGGAGATTTGATTGAAGGGGCGGTTTCTTTACACAATCTTTAAACAGGCTTTATGAAGTCTTCAAAGAGAGGGGGTATACTGCCAAGAACTTATTTTTAGGAGTATGCTATGGCCCCTCTGCTTACTTTTGGTGAAAAAATAGAGGCGTATGAGGTGAAGGTTTTTAATGAGCGTGAAGTGCGCGCAAGTGCGGGAATTCTTTTTTTATTTGCCATGCTTGCCTTTATGAATGCGTGGTTGGCGGGTAATTTTTTACCGACGAAAATTTTTGTGGTCGGGTTTCTCGTAGATTTTTCGATTCGGTTATTTTTCAACCCCAGGTATGCGCCTACCCTGATTATGGGGCGTTGGATCGTCCGCAACCAACAACCCGAATACGTGGGCGCGCCCCAAAAGCGTTGGGCCTGGGGGCTGGGCCTGGGTTTGGCCGTTGGCATGTTTTATCTGGTGGTTCTGAATAACCTGGTTGGCCCGGCGAATTTGTTGATTTGCCTGGTCTGTTTGACACTTTTATTTTTCGAGACTGCGTTTGGTATTTGCCTGGGATGCCAGCTTTACAATTTGTTCAACCGCGAGAAAGCCCAACTTTGTCCGGGCAACGCGTGCAGTGTAGAAGAAAGAACCGAAATTCAAAAACTTCACCTCGGCCAATATGTGGTTCTCGCGGGTTTTGCGTTCTTTATCGTTCTGGTTGCCACATCCCCCCTCATTCAAGGCACACAAGTTTCTGCCAGTTCCACCCTAGATGAAACCTGTATTGTGCCAGATTGGGCGATAGAAATGGGGCACGAAGCACAATGGAAACTGCACAATAATTGTCCATAGAAACTAAGGAAACAACATGCGTACTTTTTATTTCACCCTCTCACTCTTTTTCATCTTTCTGGCATTTGCAGGGGCAGGCTGTGCCACTGGCCCGGAACAAGTTGAATACACCATCGAAATGACCGATTTTGCCTTTACCCCCAACACCCTGGAACTCAAAGTCGGGCAGGAAGTCACCCTGCACCTGAAGAATGTGGGTGCACTCAAACACGAATTAATGGTCGGGCGTGAAGTAACGCTGGACAACGGCGTCGCGGCCGGGTTTGTGGAAGATATGTTTGCCGGAATTGAACCGTCCGTCATGATCGGCGGGGAGCACACGGACGAGCATTCGGCCAGCCACGATCATGCGGGCGGTCAGTTTATGGTCACCGTGCCGGAAAACTCCGGCGAAGCCACCCTCACCTTTGTTGTCACCGAGGCAATGGTCGGCGAATGGGACATGGGCTGTTTTTTGGATGGGGGCTCCCATTTTCAACAAGGGATGACAGGCAAAGTGATCGTAACGCCCTGATTCACGAGGTAAAAAACAATGTCCAAACGACTCTTGATCCGAACAATGATGTTTCTCTCTGGCATCCTTCTGTTTCTAACCGCATGCCAATCTGCCCAGACGAGCGATTCCGGGGGCGGCATGGGCATGGGGATGGGGATGGGGGATAGCGGGATGATGGCCCGACACGGCGCACCTATCCCGGAACAGTTTGCCAGCCTGAGCAATCCGGTGGCGGCAGACGAGGCCTCGCTCGCGCGAGGCAAGGAAATCTTCACCACGAATTGTGTGGTTTGCCACGGGGAAGGTGGTATGGGCGATGGCCCATCGGCGGTGAATCTCGATCCTGCCCCTGCCCCCATCGCCCATACCAGCCAGATGATGAGTGATGCGTACCTGTTTTGGCGGGTGACCGAAGGCGGCGTTCCGTTTGAAACAGCAATGATCCCCTATGGCGGCGTACTGGACGAACAGGCCCGATGGGATGTGATCAATTATGTGCGGGCGTTGGGCAATGGGCAAACCGCCGGGAGCGGGATGAACCATATGGAAGCAGAGGCCGCCCTGCGCGCCGAAATGCTCACCCAAGCTATCGCGCAAAACATCCTCACGCAGGAAGAAGCGGCAGTATTTGAAACCGTGCATAGTGCTCTTGATGCGGCCATGTCAGGCGGGGGGCACGCTATGGAGATGCAGGGGATGGGAGGGGGTAATCAAAATATGGGGGGAGGGACGAACATGACAAGTGATATAAACGAAATCCTTGCTGGGTTGGTCACAGCTGGTGCGCTTACCCAAACGCAGGTGGATACATTTTGGGATCTTCATCTCCGGTTAGAAGAAGCCGGGCTTATGAAATAAGCGCTAGGCATACCAGAAACGTTGCTCAACTGTGCGGGCCTAAGAGGAAACTCCCCGAAAAAAGCTGAGTACAACAATTCAAAAAAAACCGCATGAGAGGAAGGTTCCTCCCATGCGGTTTTCGCAATAGGGGCCAAAAGGAGGGTATTTTTACGCCAATTCGTAGTCACTTGTGAATTCAACCGTTGGCTTAAGCGTGTTAATCACAGAGCAGTATTTATCTTCAGAGAGCTGAATGGCACGTTCCAGCTTAGCGGGGTTAATGTTTCCTGTCACCTTGTAATGCAGATGAATTTTGGTGAAACGGTAAGGTGGTTCGGGCTCCTGTTCGCCCGTGCATTGCACGTCCAGTCCCAGAAGGGGTTCGCGTTGTTTGGTTAAGATTTCTACCACATCGTAAGTGGAGCAAGAAGCGGCGGCGAGGAGTAACAGATCGGAGGGTTTGAGGCCCGCCCATTTGGGGTCTTTTTCCGACGAGCTTCCAATGACAAGAGGATGTCCGAAGGAATCAGCCCCCGTCATAAGTTTGGATTCAATCCATGTGAGTGCAACAGTAGAGGTTGGCATGGTGGGTTCCTGATGAGTGATGATGGGTGATGGGTGATGGGTGATGGGTGATGATTGACAACAAAGGGGATTTAAAACGTTGTTATTCTCCCGTAAAGCGGGCGTCTTCAGTGGCAAGCGCGGCCCGGGACCGCCAAGCGAATTTGTGTGCCCAGGGGTTGGGTTTACGCTCCAACACGTCGGCGGTAATTTCACCAAGGATCGGCGCGAATTTGAACCCGTGGCCACTCCCCCCAGAGCAAATGATCAACCCCTCGTGGGTGGGGTCATGGTCAATGTAAAAATTCCCATCCCAGGTATCGCAATACAGACAAAGACGGGTACGCAAAACCGGGGCGTGGGCAATTTCCGGGAAGGTGGTGGCAAGAAACGCGCGGAATTTTTCTTCCTCGTCGAGGGCGACGGTGCGCGGTTCTTCGGGGTGCAGGCGGCGTCCGGGGCCGTGATTGGCGATTTTCAGGGTGCCATCCGGGAGGGCAGGGAACCCGTACCAGCCCGTATTGGCGATGTCCGCGCCCCAGACGCAAAAGTTCGGCGGGCGGAAACGCGCGGGATCGGGGACTTGAAAATGGAACACAGGCTGACCGACGGCCCACATCCAGGCGGATAAATGGGGAAATAACGTCGGAGTCCAGGCCCCCGCGGCAACGATCACGTAGTCCGCGGGATACCGTACCCCGTCCGTCGTCTCCACCCCGACAAGGCGCGACCCGGAGTCCAATAACCGTGCAAAGGTCTTCCCCGCGCGGAGTTCGACGCCCAGTCGTTGGGCCTCCTCTAGCAAGCGGATCACCACCCGACTGCTCTCCGCCCATCCCGCGCGCGGGTTGAGATAACCATCAGGGTAACGGTGCGCCGCGAGGGCCGGGAACTGGGCACGAACCCGATCAGAAGTCAGGCGTTCGACAGGGTGGCCGCGTTTTTGGAGACGGGTATAGCTTTCATATTCAAAGCCGCCTGGGGCCATCGAGGTTCCGGCTAGGAAGAGCATGCCATCTTCGTGATATAGGGTTTCGTCAAAGTGGAGGTTCCAGGCCTGCCAGCGTTCCAGGGCTAACTCCATCAAAGCCATATAGAATTCGTCTGTGCCGTAATCCATGCGGATGGCTTTGGAGAGGTCGGTGGAGGTGGCAAGGGGGTGGGGGAGTGGACCGGGATCAAGGAGAGTGACCGCGTGGCCCCGTTGGCGGAGCGAAAGGGCGGCGGTGACACCATAGATTCCAGCGCCGAGGATGACGATTTTGGAAGGCGACATAGGGATCGGTTATTTTTGGGAATATTCGGCGGGCGCAAAGAAGACGAGGATGGTGAGGGCTTCGGTGATGTCAAAGAATTTGTGGGGTTGGTGGGCGGCCACATAGAGGAGAGTGCCGAGGGTGACGAGGTGGGTTTCGTCTGCCAGTTGGAATTGCGCTTGACCTGAAACGATGTAGTAGACTTCGTCTTCGGTATGAGGTTGTTGGGGGTCGGTGCCGCCTGCGGGGAGGCAATAAAGCCCAACGCTGAGGGACGGAACATTGAGGAATTCAAGATAAGGATGGGCGTGCCAATTATGTCCGGCGAGCAGTTTATCTAGCTGAAAAGCGTGCATGGGAGCTCCTGGGTTATGCGGGATGGAGGACTCTGTGCCAATACCGATGGATGCCTGAAGCGGACATCCAGATGGGGTTGACCAATTCGTAGGCCTGCCAGAGGTCTTCGGAAAGGCCCTGGGCACGGGCGGTTTGGTAGGTCCATGCTGTGAGGTGGGTTTTGAGGTTTTCTTCGGAGGTGGCAGAGGGAAGGGTGGCGTTCATCCATGCTTCGAGGTCGTTGA
>JABWBV010000322.1 GCA_013359445.1 Anaerolineales bacterium
CGTTGGTCCAACTGGCGAATGACCATCACTACCTTCCCCTGCACACGGCGCGACTTGGGATCATCCACGTAGATGGGACCCATGGTGGGGTTGGCGGGCTGGAGACGGACCCGGTTCTTCTCGCGAAAGAAGTATTTCAGCGTGGTCTCGTCCCGATCCTGGAGCCAGACCGCGACCATTTCGCCATTTCGGGCATCCTGCGCACGTTGCATGATCACGATATCGCCATCGTTGACCATCGCGTCGATCATCGAGTCTCCCTGCACTTCCAGGGCAAACAAATCGGACGTTTCACGGGTGGGGATCAGACTGCGGGCGACTTCCACCATACTTTCGGCGTCGTAGTAGGAAAAGTCCGACTGCGGCACGGGGACAGGGGCGCTCGCCACAATCCGGCCCATGACTGGAATCCGCAAAAGATTGTTCACTACTGTTTCCACTTCGGCGACCAGTTCCCCGGCGGCGTTACGAAGCAGGCGCACCCCACGCGAGATATTGGAATCCCGTTCGATATACCCCATTTCCATCAATTGTTCGAGGTAATAATTGACCACAGAAGTGGAAGAAATATCTGCCGCCTTCCCAATTTCACGAATGGAAGGGGGATAGCCACTATTTTTACTGAACGCGGCCAACACCTCTAAAATTTTCTTGTGCCGGTCGCTCAATCCTTTTTTACGTCTAGACATGGGATTAACTCCTGGTTAAATACCAAAAACTGGTCATTTGTTCTAAGATTATAATGGAACGAACGTTCTGTGTCAAGCCAAAAAGTGTTTGCTTGTTTGCAAAGCTCATTTCGAACGGCGTTCTTAAATAGAAACAGCGTTCCTAAAAAGGAACGCCGTTCATCTACATTTAGAATGACGATACGCTTGGGCCAACCTTGTGCAAGTTGATGGACTAGCCAACAGGCCTGATAAAGCACCCCGATACTAAATCACAGCCAAGAGGCAAGGTTTTTTATGCGCGCGTCGGTTTCTTCCCAAACAAAAAAATCGCCGCAAACACAAGCGTTGCCAGAAGGAGATCAAGCAAAATGGCGTGAATCACCACTTGCGGCCCAATCCGCTCAAACAACTGCCCAATAAACCAGGGGAGAAACATGCCCCCAGCGGTCGCGCCGATGAAAAAATATCCGGTCACCCGCCCGGTGATCGTCATACGGTTCCCCGCGAAAGTCAGCATGGTGGGGAACACCGGGGCGATAGAAAAGCCAAATCCAAACGCTCCGATCCAAAGCAAAGTCAGGTTTTGCGGCTGAAAGAAAATCAAACTGAGGCTAAGGAAAGCGCCCAAAAAATTAGCGGTCAAAATTCGGCTCGGCCGGACGCGCGCCCCAAGCGGAATAGACACCAGCCGGGAGAGGGTAAACGCCCCCCAAAAGATCGAAGTCAAATATGCGGCGTTGACCACCGAAATGCCCCGCGCCACGCCATACGCATAAATCCAACTTCCAAAACTCACTTCTGAGCCGACGTACAAGGCCATAAAAACAAGAATGGTAAAAACTAAAGCCTTATTCACGCGCGGCACCGTTTTTTCCAGAGGATGAGCGGGAGGCGCCGTAGGGCTGGGCAAGCGAAACAACCAGGCCCCCACCGGAAAAACCAGCAACGCAAACACCCAATAAGCCCCGCCAATGCCCCCGCTCAAGAGCATCATCTGCGCCACCAAAATTGGCGAAAGAAACGCCCCCACCCCAAAGAAAAAGTGCAGGCCATTCATAAACGGCCCCACTTTTTTGCCGTGCAACCAGACGATCAACGTGTTTCCACCCACATCCATGACCCCCTCACCAAACCCGATGAACAACAGCACCAACACCAAACCCCAGAGGCGCGAAATCATCGGAACCAGACACAGGGCGAGGGCAACCATCATCAAAGCCGCGCCCATCAAAGGGTGTCCCTTGATCCGATCATACAACCGCCCGCTCAAAAAAGAGCCAAACAAATATCCCAACGAACGGATGGTAAACAAAATACTAATCTGACTGAGTTGTGTCCCCGTTTGGGCGGCCAACCCTGGCAACGTCGGTCCCAGGGAAGAAGTAACGACTCCCAACACAATAAAAGCTAGAAAATAAACAACTGTGATCGTCATAATCGAGGAAAAATTGCGAATCAAAACAGAGGAAGAAGTAGACATGCAGGCATCTTATCCAATTCAAACGCTTTTGTACCGATCAACACCGTGAGGATTTCAGTCTTTCTATGACATTCTCCGAAATTCTCCCCAACCTCTTGACCCACAAAAAATCTATTGGTAAACTCACACTCGGTTTTGGAGATATACTAAAGAAACCACATCTTATTCAAAAAGGAGGCTGTGCCCCAACATGCAACAAGTGAATAAACTTTCCGTATCCGCAGTCTTGAGCGCGCCTCCTGCCCGCATGAACTAACACGACTTTTCGTAATTACGACTTTCGTCGTTCGTTTCGGCCACAGGTGCGTTCAGCTTGCCCTGTGGTTTTTCTTTTAATGCCGTAAGCACAGAAAAGAAACCTCTGTCGCGTATGAAGACCACAGGACTTATCTTGTGGTCTTTTTTTATTTAACTCGCTTGTCTATTCTGTAAAACAATAAACGGAATAGGCCACACGCAATACGCCCTACGGAACAACCTCATGCCTTCCAATTACGATCAATTCGATCTCCTCGAAGAACTTAACGAGATCGGGGGCAAACTGCCCCACCAAAAACCCCGCGTCAAAAACACGCCCAAAAAACAACAGCGCGACCGTCGCAAAGACAAATACAACTTAATATCCGAACCCGAAGTCGCCCAGGCCCTCTTCACCCAGCGCGATGACATTCACACCCTCGACTTCACCTACCAGGCGTCCAAAACCGAACGCGTCTGGCTCATGGACTCCCTCGGCAGTTTCTACGATGAACGCTGGTTCGATGATGTCCTGCAAGTCATCAAAGGTGGCAAAGAAGCCTCCGTCTACCAATGCAAAGGCAACACCACCACCGGCACGGACTTCGTCGCCGCCAAAGTCTACCGCCCGCGCATGTTCCGCGCCCTCCGCAACGATGCCGCCTACAAAGAAGGCCGCGGCCTGCTGGACGAAGACGGCCTGCTCGTCAAAGACCACGGCAAACTCAAAGCCGTCCACAAAGGCTCCGCCTTCGGCAAAGCAGTCACCCACACCTCGTGGATCGAACATGAAGTCAAAACCATGCAAGCCCTCCACGCCGCCGATTTGGACGTGCCAGAGTTCTACGCCAGCAACACCAACGCCATCCTCATGGAATACATTGGCGACGAAGAATCTGCCGCCCCTGCCCTGATTGACGTCGGCCTCACCGCTTCCGAAGCGCGCCCCCTCTTCCAACGCGTCCTGCACAACCTGGAAGAAATGCTCCGCCTCGGCGTCATCCACGGCGACCTGTCCGCCTACAACATCCTCTACCTGGACGGCGACATCACCCTCATCGACTTCCCCCAGGCGATCAACCCGCGGCAAAATCGCAACGCCTACGCCATCTTTGAGCGCGACGTCATTCGTGTCAGTGAATACTTCATGCGCTACGGCATCAAAACCGACCCCAAACGCCTCACCACCAAACTCTGGTCCGCCCGCTACCCCCTCACCCCCGACTTCGACCTCGCCGCCCTCGACCCGGATGACGAGAAAGACATGGCCTTTTGGAAAAAAACACAAAAATGAAACGTGCTTCGTGAAACGTGAAATCTGATTCACGTTTCACGAATCACGCCACATCCCCCCCACAGGACTCCCCCATGCCCCTCCACCTTGCCCTCCTCCAAACCGTGACCGAACACCCGCACACGATTGACTACACCGTGCAATTACTCAACACCGGCGAAACCCGCGAAGCCAAACGCTCCGGCCCGGTGACCAACCTCCTCCCCCAACCCGGACAACTCGTCGCGGTAGATGACACGATCTCGCCCCTCGAAATCGTCCACCTCTACGAATCCGTTGACCCCGCCTCCCTGACCCCCGCGGACCGCGTTCATCTTGAACGCACCACCTTCCCCGAAATCCTCGCCCGCCACACCCCGCCCGAACAAGCCACCGACCCCGACGCCGCCTCCCGCTACATGAGTTGGACCGGTATCGCCGCCCAAATCTGGGACCCCAGCGGCGGCGATCACCCCCAGGCCGACCACGACTACCTCAAACGCATCATCGAACAGAACAATGGCCCCGCCCTCGACATCGGTTGTGGCACCGGACGCCTCACCCTCCGCTACCTCGCCGCCGGGCTAGACGTAGACGGCCTCGACCCCTCCGCCGACATGCTCGCGATCTGCCAGCAAAAAGCCGACGCGCAGGGCCTCAAGGTCAACCTCTACCAACAATCCATGCACGAGATGGCCCTCCCGCACAAATACAAAACCATCTTCATCCCCTGCGGCACCTTCTGTCTGCTCATCAACCGGGACGACGCCCTCCAGGCCCTCCGTTGCATGTACGACGCCCTCGAACCCGGCGGCGAACTCGTCTTCAACCTGTTTTGGGAAATCGGCAAAGGCGGCTGGTTTTGGGAAGAACCCGACGGCAAATGGCACCGCATGTTCTACAACGACCTCCCCAACGGCGATCAAGTCTTCCAATACATGCTGACCGACAAAGTAGACCACGCCGAACAACAATTCTTCGCCCGCCGCCGTTATCGCCTCGTCCGCAACGGCCAAGTCATCCACGAAGAAATCTTCCCCTCCAACGAACGCGTCTACGGCAAATATGAAATCCAAATGATGCTCGAACTGACCGGCTTCCGCGATGTGAAAGTATACGACGGATGGCAGGATAAGCCGGAACCGTTCGCGGGGAAGAGTGACGTGATGGTGATTCACGGGAGGAAACCATGAACTTCCGAATTCCTGCCCTCGAAACCGAACGCCTCATCATCCGCGATCTAACGATGGAGGACCTTGAACCTATCCACCGTATTCTAAACGAAGCCTTTGGCAGTGAAATCCCCCTGGATGAACGCAAACGCTGGCTGGAGTGGACAATGCTTGGCTACGAGATGTGCCAAATGCTCGAACAACCGCATTACGGCGAACGCGGCGTTTTCCTAAAAGAAACCGGGGCCTTGATTGGGGCGGTGGGTGTGGTGGCGTATATCGACACCTTCAGACGAGTGCCCGCCTTCAACCGCTCACCCGATGCCCCTGCCACCGCCGAAGTCGGCCTGTTTTGGGCCATTGACCCGGCCCACCAACGGAAAGGCTACGCGCCCGAAGCCGCCCGCGCCCTGGTCAATTTCCTTTTCGAGGAATATCGCCTGGGACGCATCATCGCCACAACCGCCTACGAGAACCTTGCCTCGCAATCCGTCATGCGCAAGATCGGCATGAAGGTCGAGTACATCGAGCGCCCCGAAATCGGTGACACCGCCGTGATCGGAGTGATTCAGCGAACCGCCAAATGAGCCTCATGCCCAAACCCCACCCAGCCCGACATACGAAAACTCGGCATGGTCGTCGAACACAACCCTTTCACCCTTTTTTGGGGCTAATCTCGACCCTGGCTAAGTACCTATAAAGCATCCTTCGTGAAATTCGTAAAATTCGTGGCAAAAATGACAGAACCCACCCACCTCTACGCCGCCCTCCGGCACCCCACCGAACCCCGCATCCTCCTGCTCCCCAACGAGCACGGATGGCAACTTCCCTACGCACACCACCCCGAAGAATTCTGGTACGCCAACGTCCCCATCGTCAACAAAACCTTCGGCGCGCAATTGAACACCCCGTTATGGACGCTCCGCCAGTTTTATTGCGCCTCGGATCAGGAGAAAAAGGAAGAGACCGTGCTCTTTGAAGTGATCCTGCTTGACCGGGCATGGCAACCCCCGCACGGGACACGGTGGGTGAATGCGGCGGAATTCGGCGGATTACCGTTCACCCAGCCTGATCTCGCCCCCGCGCTGACCGCATACCTGACCGCGCTCGCGACGGGTACGGTGCCCGATCAGCGTCCGGCGTGGGCGCGGGTGGGGTGGGAGGAAGAAGTCCGGGCATGGATCAGCGACGAACTGGCGCGGCACGGGCACACGCTCCGGGGGTTGGAACAGCTCAAACAATGGGGCATTTCCAGCGTTCTGCGGGCGAAAACGGACGGGAAAGACTTCTACTTCAAAACCACGAACCCGCTCATGACCCTGTTCGTCAACGAGGCGTGTGTGACCCAACGCCTGTCGGCGTTGTTCCCCGCGTACATCCCCGCGCCCCTGAGCGTGGATATTGATCGGGACTGGATGCTGTTGGCGGAGTTTGACCAACTCTTCCAACGCGACATGCCCATCGAAACCAAAGCCGAGGCCTTTCGTCGGTTTGCCGAACTGCAAATCCAAACCATCGGGCAAGAAGAGGCACTCCTCGCCGCCGGATGTCTCGACCGCCGCGTGGATGTCATGCTCGCCCAACTCGACCCCCTCCTCGCCGACCCCACCGCGATGCACAAACTCACATCCGAACAGGCTGTCGAACTCCGCGAATTAGCACCGAAAATCAAAGCGCTTCTCCTGCAACTTGCAACTTGCAACTTGCCCCCCACCCTCGTCCACGGCGACTTGCACCTGGGCAACGCCGCCCTCGTCAACGGGCAAACCATCTACTTCGACTGGACAGACGCCTGCCTCGCTCACCCGTTCATTGATCTGCACTCCCTCATGTGGGTCAAAGACGAGACCCACCGCGAAACGATCCTGACCGCCTACCTCGAACCCTGGACCGCCTTCGCCCCCCTGCCCCGCCTGCGGGAGATTTTCCGGCTCGCCTACGCCCTCCTGCCCCTGCACCATGCCGTTTCCTACATATACATCGTCAACAACCTGGAACCCGATTCCAAACCCGAACTGGATATGACCCATGAGTTTTTGGAGCAGTTGCGGGTGAGGGTGAAGGAATATTTGTTGAAAGGTGAAGAAAGTTGAAAGTTGAAGGTTGAAGGTTGAAAGTAACCTTCAACCTTCAACTTTCAACCCCAATACCATGATAAAACTCTCCCCCACGACCGTCTTCTACACCCACGCCTTTTGGCTGGATATTTCCTTCACCATCATTTTTACCATCAACATGATCTACCAGGTCGAGATGGCGCACCTCACGCCGTTGCAACTGGTGTTGGTCGGCACCGCGCTGGAGGTGTCGGCGTTTATTTTCGAGATTCCGACGGGGGTGGTGGCGGATGTGCTTTCGCGGCGATTGTCGGTAATCATCGGGATTTTCATTACCAGCGTGGCGATGTCCATTCAAGCGATCCCAGCGTTTTGGCCGATCATGTTCGGGTCGGCGCTGTGGGGGTTGGGGTACACGTTTACGAGTGGGGCGCACCAGGCGTGGATTACGGATGAAGTCGGGGCGGAAAATGTCGGGCCGGTGTTCATCCGCGCGGGGCAGTTTGGCCGGGCGGGGGGATTGGTCGGAATTCCGATCAGTGTCGCGCTGGCGGGGTTGGGGTTGCAAGTGCCGATCCTGACCGGGGCGGCGTTGATTTTGGGGCTGGGCATTTTCCTGATTGGGTGGATGCCCGAACACGGATTTACCCCCACGCCGCGGGAGGAGCGCGAAACCTGGACGGAGATGAAAACTACCTTGCGAGAGGGATTTTCGCTCGTGCGGCGGCGTCCGGTGTTGCGGGATTTTATGTTGATCGGGTTGTTCGTCGGGCTGTATAGTGAGGGGTACGACCGGTTGTGGACGAAACACATGCTCGACAATTTTACGTTTCCCGTGCTGTTTAGCCTGACGGCGGTGCAGTGGTTCGGCGTGATTGAGTTTGCGATGACGGGGATTTCGATTTTCTCGAACGAGATTGCGCGGCGGAAGTTGGATTTGAAAGATATGCGGAAATCGGTGACGGCGTTGCAATGGCTGTACGGGCTGATGGTA
>JABWBV010000323.1 GCA_013359445.1 Anaerolineales bacterium
ACCAACACGCCAACGGAAACTCCTACTCCGACGAATACACCTACCCCTACCGCGACGGCGACTTCCTCCCCAACCCCCACCTCCTCCGACCTGATCTTTGCCGACAGCTTCGAGAGCGGCAATTTCGCGGCCTGGTCTTCGTACACCCCCAGCAGTGACCTGACCGTAGCCGAAGATGCCTTTATTGTGGGGGAGTATGGGATGCGGAATGTTGTCAACAACAACGGCGCCCTGTATGTCCAGGATGATACCCCCAACAATGAAACCAGTTACCACGCCCGGTTCTACTTTGACCCAAACAGTCTCACGATGAACACCAGCGGTCACATCCTTTTCCAGGGTTCCCAAAATAGCCTTGTTCCAGTGGTGAAAGTAGACGCGGGCAAAACCAGCGGGTCAAATTATTACCAAATCCGTGTCGCCACGTTTCAGGATAGCGGTAAATGGCTCACATCCTTGGCGTACAGCATCACGGATGCGCCCCATGCCATTGAAATCCGGTGGCAAGCGGCCACGGCCCCGAACGCCAATAACGGGCTTCTCCAACTCTGGTTGGATGGCGTGCTGAAGTATTCGGTAACCAATGTGGACAATGACACGCGCACCGTCAACTTTGTGCGCCTGGGCGTGGTGCAAACCCCGGCCAGCAGCACCGCTGGCAGTCACTGTCTGGATCATTTCGAGTCACGCCGCACGACCTACATTGGCTTGGCCGACCCCGGCTTTGGCATCCCTTGTAGCGGCAGCACCCTGAGCCCGGAGACGGAGCCTCCCGCGGATACGGCCCCTGTTCCGTCTGAATTCCCCTCCGAAACCCCGGCCTCTCTCTTATTTGCCGACGGTTTTGAAGCAGGCGATTTCTCGGCCTGGACGTGGCACTCGCCCGATCCCGACCTGACCGTGACCACCACGGCTGCGCTCAGCGGCACATATGGTCTGGCGGTCCTGGTAGACGCCCCGCGCCCGGTCCTCGTGCGCGACGACACGCCCAACGGCGAACCCACCTACCAGGCGCGTTTCTACCTGGACCCCAACAGCCTATGGCTCAACGGCGGCAATCACACGATCTTCCGCGGGGCGATGGCCCCCAACCTGAGCGTGTTAACCCTGGAACTGGGCCATCAGCCCGAACTGGCAGAATACCAACTCTTTCTATCTACCCGGTTGGAAGATGAAACCTGGTTGCTGACGCCCGCTTTTGACCTGAAAGACCAACCCCACGCGGTCGAAATCGGTTGGGGCGCGGCCTCTGCGCCGGGCGTGGCGGATGGCTGGCTCCGCTTTTGGCTGGACGGGGAACTGGTCTACGAACATCCCGAGGTCGCGAACTATGGCCTGGTGCTGGACCAGGCGGAACTGGGCGCGGTGCTGGCCCCTCTCCCAGGTTCCTCGGGCACTTATTGTATAGACGCATTCGTCTCTGCCCAAAGCGGCTATCTGGGCCCAGGCACTGGCCTGACCTCGTGCGGGGCTGGGATGGCCCCCGTCACGGAAGCCCCCGCCCTGGTCACGCGAACCGCCTATGGACGCTTCAAGCCGCGCCCTGGTCGTGCTTCTCCCCGCGTCCCACTCGCCTCTCCTGCCTCGACCACCGTCATTACCTACACCTACGACCCGCTCTACCGGTTGAAAAGCGCAACGTATGACAACGGTCTTACCTATGTGTACGATTATGACAGTGTGGGCAATACCCTGGTCTCCATCCAAACCCTTGCCGGTATCTCCACCATCACTACTTACGACTATAACGCGGCCAATCAGCTTGAGACCGCCCACGCCGATGGCGATCCGATCACCTGGCATTACACCTTTGACGGTAACGGCAGCCTGACCGAAATCACCCCCAATGGGACAACCCCGGCAAATGGGGCACGCCGATATACCTATAGCACGGCTGGATTCCTCCTCAAAGTGGAGACCCACAACGGTACGGCCTACCAGCCCCAAGCCGAAATGACCTACGACGGCTTGGGGCAACGGCTAACCGTGACTGGCTATCAGGACGGGTTAAGTCTGACTACCCAATATCTCCTTGACCTTCCTGCTCACGCCCGGCCTCTGTCCGCCACAGCTAACAACCAGACTGCTTTCTACTTGTATGGCAACGGCCCCATCGCCGAATTAACTGCGGATTGGACATACTACTTGTCCGATGGCAACGGCACTGTCCGGCAATTAACCGACCCTACCGGCGTAGTAACCCTGGCCCGGAGCTACACGCCCTGGGGAGAAGTGTTGGAACAAACCGGGGATGGAGACTTTACTTGGGGCTACTTTGGCGGTCTTATGGACGCCGCGACCGGATTGATTTATGTCGGGAACGGGCAGTATTATGACCCGGTCACAGGCCGGTTTTTGAGCCGCTTTGCCAATCCTGGGGCCATCAACCCTTATATCCCTGTCAAGGGCAGTCCGCTGGGAGCTATGCTGGGGCCGGTGGCCTTGTTGTTCCTGCTGCAAAGAAAGCGAAAGAAAGCAAGCAAATACGATCAGTTGTTGATAGGCGCGGTTTTGCTGCTGGCCTTTGGGATGGGAGCGGCAGCGTGCAGTGGATTCCCAACGCCAACTCCAATTACTATTACTGTTCCTATTACCATCCCGATACCGCCAGATTTCCCGTCCACTTATCCAGAGAATTGGATTCCAAAAGATCCAGGAACCCTAGTTAGCTCAACAGATCCAAATAAAATTTTGCAGTCAACAGTAAGGATCACGATCAACGTTTACGGTCAAGAGTGTTATCCAAATTCACTTCCTCCTTCGGAATTACCAGGCAGTGAGGATTTTTCAGCAACATATATGGGCAATGGACATTTGTATACTCACCGACATGGTCAACTTATCAATCTTCCTGATAGGCAAACAACAACCCTAATCACTTCTATTCGTGCGGCCTCTGCCCCCTCAACGAATATACTTCAAAGAGCTTACGAATTACCAGATTCAGCAAAAATTAGCTACAGGGGAGGCGGAAATCTAGATATTGAAGATCCAGGATTGGGATTAATCCTTGAACAATTAGGAGGAGTAACCGCGGCACCAAAGGGGAATCCTAATTCTCTTATTCCGTTTGGCTCTGTTATTTCAGTTCCCGCGTGGAGGAATGATCATTATGATGTCGTTAACATGTCATTTGCTGGGACATACCCGGTTGGTCAGAAATTTAGAATTGAGAGTGAAAATAGAGATGTAATCCTGGACGTACCCACAGGGATTTTTGTTGCGGCGTCTCAAAATCAAAGGATTCATCATGGAGATTCTGGTGGGGGAATTTGGTTCAATGGGAACGTAATTGGAAATTTATGGATCGAAAGTTACGCTGCTAATGCAGGGAAATTGGCTGATGGCTCTACCTTCAACTTTGAGTATGTTATTGGCGCTTTTGTTCCCCCAGAGTGGTATTAACGATGAAAAGGACAAAAGTTATTTTATTCTTTAGCATCTTGATAATTCTTGTAGGATATGCCAGTTACAAACTGGTATCAACATCCGTTCAATACGAACGTATGAGATTATTTGAAAACCCAGACCCTATTCCTTGGTACTTCGATGCCGTATGGCCCGAGCCAGGAAGTGCATTATCCCTTGACGAATTCCAAAAATACGTAATGGGAGGTCCGTGTTTTGAGGTATCAAGCGATGGGCTTTTGGGACTAAGTTTCGAAGACTCGGACAGTTTTGAACGGATGTCGTTACTTGTTAATGGCTATCAGCCCGCTAATTACCCTGCCAAAGGTCCTAAAGGCGGACCAACAGTTTGGACGGTGGATAACGTTAAACTAATATGTTGGAGCGTCCCTTTTACGCCAGGTGAATATTTAATTGAGATTAAAATTGAAGGAATTATTACAGAAGAATATGCCTGGGCATTTAGAATCAATGAATAAATCTTTAAAATCAGCCTTCGGTTGTTGTGCTTTGTATTTACCAGGAAAAGAATAAATCAGTTGGTTGATCCGTCAATCTCATCGCCTAACTAACTGTGTCTATAACCTGTCCAACCGCCTCATCAGCTTCACGATCGGCGACCCGCCCAACACCACCTTTATCCTTCGACAGGCTCAGGACAGGCTCTGCAACGGCCTGGGCGACCGCCTGCCTCAAACAGTAGGCGGGCAGGAAACCACCTACACGTTAGACCTCGCCGCCGGGCTGACCCAGGTGTTGGACGACGGCACTACCACCTACCTCTACGGCAACATGCGATTTGCCCAACAAGACAGTATCAGCACTGAATACTTCCTCACCGACGCTTTAGGTTCGGTGAGGCAATTGGTGGATGCAAACGGCGAACTGACGTTATCGCAGGGGTATCAACCCTACGGCGAAACCTTGAACACCACAGGTGACGCCACCTCCTCCTATGCCTTTGCCGGAGAATGGCGCGACGCCAGCGGGTTGGATTACCTCCGTGCCCGCTACTACGCCCCCTGGCAGGGCCGCTTCCTCACCAAAGATACCTGGCCCGGCGATTATGCCCGCCCGTTGACGCTGAACCGATGGAATTATGTGGTGGGGAATCCGGTCAATTTGACGGACCCGACGGGGATGTTCCCAGATTGGTGTAAAGGATTTCAATCGAGATTAGACTATGAGAATTGTGTTCGGATGTTCTATAAATTGTCTGCGCCACGGAATTACCCTATCATAAAGCCACTGCTACCCGAATATGGCAGACCTGGCTGTTGGAGTGGTCCAGTAGCATATACAGCGCCAGGATTCATTGAAGGTAAGTCTGTTGCGTTTTTAGCTGGATATGGGGCTGCGATTACATTTACTCCAGCCTGGGAATTGGTATATGATTTTGCTACAATGGAGCGACAACCTTTTAGGTCGGGTGCATTTGGTCTTGCTAGTGGAACCGGTGCTACGATAAGCGGGATTCAATATCATGGCACTGTATTTAAGTTCGAAAATGTTACTTCACTTGAGAAATCTTACGAAGGGCCTTTCGTTTATGGTGCAATTAGCCTGGGTGCCTCCTTTTTTGTTAGCGTAGGTGTTCAAGGTTTTCTGTCCTTAACAAATGATGTTTCGGGAGTATCTGAATTTTATGGTTATACCCCTATTGGATATAACATTGATCCGCTTACGATAGAGGTGGGTGTCGGACTTACGCAACGTAATGGCCCGGCAGAATCATATGTAAGTCCAGGGCATAAAGTAAATATCGCAAAATTGGGAAGTGATATTCTCTTGGGAAATAACTCCCCGGCTGATTTCACTATTCCCACACCTGGTTTAGCAATGAGAAATATTGGATCTACACTTGCCTGGCATTACGCCTGGATTCACGATGAAATCTATGTCAACTCAAAATAAGACCAAATCTTATAAATTCCCTTGGCCTATTTTTTGGATTGGCTTGTTCATTATTGTTATCACCCTGAAAACGGTTATATCCTCCATGAGTGATTATTCGATTGGAGATGATTATTGGACAACTCCCACTACAAACCACAGTGCATCAAGCGCTGATGTTTGGATGCGGTCAGAAATTTATATCGCAGGGGGAAATGGCACAATACGAGACCGTATGCTATTCTCAACTTTAGACCATAAATTGATTATCTTGGGAAGTGAGCATGCCTCTCAGCCACCAGGGGTAATCGCTTTTGATAGTCAATCTGGGAACCGTTTATGGCGTGTTGATTCCAAAGGGTTTAGTATATCTTCTATGGGGTCAGTGGTTTTTGTCGGCAGTGCAGCAGAAGTCATCGCATTAGACGGTTCTACCGGACAAAGACTTTGGCGCACGTTTGTGTTTACAAATGTGCGCCAGTTCGAGCTTAAGGATAATCTACTCTATGCAACGGGTACCTCCCGTGATTACATCCTGGACCCAGAGACAGGGAAAATTATTCACGGATTGGAAGTACCTTCTCCAATTGGACTAGAGCCATTATCAGGAATTGAGTATTACCAAAATGACGCAGGAGATGTAATCTCTTTTTCTCATGAGAACGGACAAGAAGCCTGGCGAAAAAAAGCTCAGGTGATCAGCAATCTGGCGGTAACCCCGACATATCTTTATGCCCTTAGTTTAGAGGGGGACTTATTGCGCTTTGATGCGCTTACAGGTCAATCCGAGCGTATAGTCCAATTTTCTCCCGCGCCGTTTAAATGGGACGATAACTATTACGTAGAGGTTGATCAAGAGGCAGGCTTATTGTTTGTTTATCTGGGAGATAGTAGACAGTTATTCGCCTTCAAAATAAAGTGACGCCCTCGGCTCCATTCGCCAACTCGTAGACGAAACCGGCACCCTCACCATGTCCCAAGCCTACCAACCCCTTCTCTTCGCTCAGGGCAAGCCCTACGGCGAAACCCTGAACACCACAGGCGATGGCGCATCCAACTACGCCTTTGCCGGAGAATGGCGCGACGCCAGTGGGTTGGATTACCTCCGTGCCCGCTACTACGCGCCTGGGCAGGGCCGGTTCATCACCAAAGATGTCTGGTCAGGGAATTTGAAGGGGAACATCACCGCTGAAAAGGTTGAAATTCGGAGTACGGGCCGCGTGTGGGGGGATGTGGCGACGATGGCGTTTGCCACGGAGGAGGGGGCGTTTTTGCGGGGGAAGATTACGATGGAGGAGAAGATTGAGTGGGAGGAAGAGGGGGCGTGAGAAAATTATTCTTTGTGTTTGACAAATTAGAAGAAGCCGTTCAAAACAAAAGAATACCTCTCCATGTCTTTTATGCCCGGGTTTATCTATTACTTTTGGTGTTGGAGTTTAGCTTCTTATGCGGGGCAATTAGCTCTATATCCCTGATAAACAACTTTACGATTTTTTCTGTTTTATTCGCCCTTGTGAGTGCTTGTATCTGCCTGATGGGCGTAGTAAAAATGCGTTCCAAAGAGAGCTATGTTGGAAGTCTAAAGTTCAAAGGACCATTAGCTGTGCTCAATGGTTTTACGTGGTTCATCGGTGGTTTAATAGGATTTGTATTGTTTTTGTGGTTTGCGTTTTTTGGCCCCTAATTAATTGAAACGTGATGCCTATACAAAACAAAATCGTTTCATGTGACGCGGTCGGCAATCAGACAGAAAAACGGGATTGTCTCACCAGCCAGGGCTGTACCTCGGGGTAAAGCCCGAAAAAAGGATGAAAGGGGGGAGGTACCGTTCCTTTTTCATCATTTTTTGTGCGGAACTTCCTACGCTTTTACCAGGACTGTGAAGTTACGGCTGAGGCGAAAAGAGGGAACAGCGTGAAGCAAAAGCAAAGACCCCTGAAGCATGTCTTCAGGGGTCTTTTGAGAAAAATAAAGGGACGAGGGAGAGGGGGAAGCCGTGCGCTAAGGCCCCCCCTGAGTGAGGCGTTTGGTTGAATTTACCTTTCCAGGGTGAGCCGGGCAGGCAGGTAGTAGACTGCGTTGGGGTTGAAGATAATGTCCATCTCTGCCGTCCCATGAAAGCGTATCGTACCTGCGATCAGTTGGGTCCCAAAACAAGGAATGCCACTATAACAACTGGTTAAGTCCCCAGTGCCTCCAATTTCAACAGTGCTATCTTCATGCACACCATAAATGGTGCCACTATAATACGATTCGGAGTTCCCGGTAAGGCTAACTTCGCCTGTATTCTCCGCGCCCATATAAATCAACATCCCGGTGACACCGTCTTCAGCGTCTTCTACATAGTTGGGGGCCGCCAGGCGGACATCAGCGTTCCCATTGGTGGTCAAGTTTCCCTGACGCATATAGATGGTGACGCCATTTCCAATGACAAAGGACGTATTGTTCCCGTTAATGTTGAAGTCGTTATCAAAACAATACAAGCCGGGGGTCATGGTGAGTTGTTCGTTGCCGGTCACATCAATGCCATTGTAGATGCCGGCATTG
>JABWBV010000324.1 GCA_013359445.1 Anaerolineales bacterium
GGGATTTCCCCCGCTTTCTTTTACCGCTTGGAGGAGGGCCTGGTCGTCAATTTCTGTGACGGCTAAGGTGTGGTCGAATTCCTGCACGAGCATGGCTTCGTATTGTTTGATCCGGTGGGCTTCCAGGGCAACAACAGGGCGTATAAACCAGGGAACGTTTTGGACCATGCGCGCTAAAATGGTCCAAACGGCATTATGGGCGTCAAAAATCAAGGCAGGCCATTTTGGCGGGGCAGAACGGGGCGGGAGGGCGAACTGGGCCATGGATAGTTGATCGGCATGAATAAAATCGATTTTTTCGGTGGCAACAATTTTTTCGATCAGCGTTCGCATGGGGGCCGAGTCATCTCGTTCAACTAAGAAGGGGCGCCGTGTGGCCTGGCTACGGAGCCAATATCCGGCATCAGCGACGCGGGAACGCCGGATGGGTACGGTGTGGAGGGTTGTGCAAACCTGTCGCAAGGCGTCCAAATATGGCGCTTCCTCCGGGCGCATGAAAGAAACCAGGGTGATTTTATAGCCGAGGTCGGACAGATACCTTAAGACATGCCAGGTTTTGACTTTGGGGCCAGCATCCGGGGGATAGGGAATGATCTGAGTTAAGAACAGAATATGCATGGTGAGTTCAGCGGTGTTACTGCGAAAAAAGAACTTTGACTAATTGACGATAATTGTGGGCTAGTTCGAGGTGTTCTTTACGTGAGGGGGAATCGAAAAGGATCGCGAATGGGCTTAGGGCTAAGCGTAGGAGCGCGGCCATTAATAAAATGATTTTATAAACACCTGCGCTCAGGGAACCGTAATGTTTTTTGAAATAGAGGACTTTACTTTTGTATAGATGGATGAACATCTGTCTTGAAACCTGACTGGTACTCTGGCCCCCATAATGGATAATTTGAGCGGTCGGGACCCAGTAGTTTTCCCAGTTATTTTTTTTGATGCGATAGCACCAGTCTACTTCTTCGGTATACATAAAGTAGTCTTCGCTCATTAATCCAATTTGATCGATCACTTCTTTGCGTACCAGGATGAAGGCACCGAGGAGGACGTCTGTTTTACGAGGGGTATTCGTAGGCCAGGTGTGCATATCGTAAACCCCATAGGGCCATAGGACATCAAAATGAAATAATCGCCAAAATTCTCGAAACAGAGTGGGGAATGGATAACAAGAGGTTTGTAGGGTTTTATCTGGATTGAGCACGCGTGAACCAGATGCCCCAACTTTGGGGGATGCACGCATAAAGGCGACCATGGTTTTTAAGGCTTCCGGCAACACTTCGGTATCCGGGTTAAGGAGGAGGACAAACTCTGCATGACTCTGGCGAATGGCCTGGTTATTTGCGCCCGCAAACCCCGGATTGTGGCGGTTTTCGATGAGGTTAACCTCGGGGAAATCTTTTTTGACCATCTCAACACTACCGTCAGAGGAGGCATTATCAACAACCCATATTTCAAATGAACCGGGAGGCGGATAGGAATAAATCGAGGCGAGGCACTTTTTTAGGAGTTCTCGCGTGTTCCAATTCACAATCACAATCGAGAGGGTTTTTAAGCCCTCATTTAGGGTTGGGGAAGGTTGAGTTGTCATTTAAAACTTTAAAATCAAAACGATTACCAATCTAAATTATCACAATAGCCCAAACCTATAAGTGCTTCTCCGGCAATTCGTTTGAAGGTCATTTTTTTCCAGGGTGACCATTGTTGCCAACGGCCAATTGGATTAAACCCTTTGGTCTTTTTCATCCATGTATCCCCTTGTTTTCTTGTGGTGGATGAACCAATGACAGGGAGGTTGTTCATTTTGTCAAACGGATAGGCCGCGGGGTCCAGATTAAATCTGGCACAGGCTTCCCGGACAAAGGTCTCGGGTTGATTGACCGAGTCTTCATAACGGGCAAGCCAATAGCCGGGGCGGTCTTTATAGGTTTCTTTAAAGCGCAGGATCATATTTGCGCTATTGGCCCACCTGCGACAAACATCTACGAAGCGAAGTTGGGGCCAGGTTTTGATTGTCGAGGCGACTAAATCTCGGCCATCGCGAGTGAGGAGTAAGAGATTTTCATTCGGAAAAACATCATAGAAATAATCTAAATATTCAACCCCTGGTACCTTTAAGAGCATACGTTTGTCGTCTGGCACCAGTGAATAAAGATAGGCGATAAAAGAAGCGCCAAACAAAGGTAAAAAGTCGTTTTCGCCAATTTTCCCGACGTTCTGTTGATACAACAGGAAAAAGTCGCTTTGCATTTTTTTGATGTTGCCGGTTAAAGCCAGAAATGGCGTCTCCCAAATCAAATTGGGGTGCTGATGAATGTCCGGGTGAAGCCCTAGCAACTCTCCGGTATAAACAGTCCCAGAGCGTTTCATGATTCCATGAATAATGATGGAGGGAGGACGATGTGCCCCCCGGATTACTTTCGCCGTTTCAAAAGCATGGGGGCTGATGACACCGCGTTGCGTGCGTAAGGCAAAATCATCATTTTTAAAAACGTAACGATAATATTTCCGAATGTTATTTTTTAGTTCCAATGTAGACCTTCGCTCTATACCGTCAATCAATTTTCTTGGGCCGTCTAAGAAGATGACCAGACAATTGTTTTTCGGTATCGCCAGTTAAAGATATAACCGGGGATCGTGTTTGATGATGGTGGTGGTTTTGCTTGGGTTAAACCCAGGTTTAGGGAGAGGCCGGAATATCCAACCTCCATCAGAAACCAGGGGTTTCGTTGTGAATAGGTGCGGTTAGGTTGAGGCGGGTTGGTTCGAAACGGTTTGAGGGCTGTTTTTTCTGTTCATATACCATTGCCAAAGTTCATTGACGGCAAGACCTGCGAAGACGATTAAGATAGCGTCAACGGGAAGGCGATAACGAACTAATGCCCATGATACTACATGAATGCCTGTGTAGACCAGGAAAAACCCTACTAAAAGGGTACCAGGAGCCTCAAAAAATTCTGACCACTTGCGACGCCACTGGGAACGACTCCAAATGACCAGGCCAGCGAGCATCCAGGGTAAGGCTAATCCGAAGGAACTTACACGAGACACATTACTCACTAAGCCAGAGTCGGCAGAGGGCCAAAATTTGAAATACTCTGGGATACGATCCAGACTCAGTAGAAAATAGCGCCAGGGATCGTCAAAGACGAATTGTAATCCAAGCTTTAATAAGGCATTATCTAAAGCCGCTTCGTCCAATGTTTTCAAATCCTGCGGAATGAGGGCTTGATAGTCTTCCATATCGCGCGCGGGGATAAAATCGGTTCCATAGGCCGGATGATTTGCTAAATAAAAGGCGTAACCAGCATTGGTATTGAGCAAAACAAACCGATTGAAACGTGCATAATTATACAGAGTTACAGGAACAATGAGCAGGATCATCAAGCCAAGAGCAATGGCACTTAAGGATAGATTGCTCCATATGCCCCATTTTCGCCTTGCCCACCAAAGCCATAATAACAAAAATGGCACAAACAACATAAACAATTGGCGAAAGAGCAAACTAATTCCTAAAGTAAGCCCTAACCCGACCGCCAGAAAAATGCCATCTTTTATCTTTTCAACCTGTGACAAACGAAGCGTTAGGTAAAACACCCCCAAAAGCGCAGTGATATAAAACGGTTCGGTCATCAAGGTACCCGCATAATAGATGAAGTACGAATATAAAGCGGTAATTCCTGCCGCAAATAAACCCACGCGGCCCCCGAATATGTGTTTTCCAATCAGATAAACCAAGTAGGGGTGCAAAAGTCCGACAAGAATAGCTTGAAAAATGCGCGCGACCAGGGGTGAGGCAGTCAGGGCGTATACACCGATAAGATAGGCAGTATATAAGAAACTCCAATGAGCCGTTGGAGAATTGGCGGCAGTGACAGGCCACCAATTTTTCCCAAAGCTAAACCCATGCCCTTCCAATACACGTTGGGCCAATTCATTGTATGAGACCTGATCAAACGTTCCGGGAAGTTCAACGACTTCATTGCCCAAAGCAATCGCAACGGCAACACGGAGAATTACAGAAATGATTAATATAGCTGGGATGAGTTTTTCAGGGTTTTGTTTTATTTTTTCGTACATATTCAGAGATTTTACCCTTTGATTGTATTGATCTCGCCAGCAACTAGTCCTTATTACCTGAATTGCTAGGCATACTTTTTTACTATAAGGGAAAAGTTTAGGCAAAAACACATAATTCCCAACGAAAAGAGGTGCAAACAAGGTAAACCTTTGTTTGCACCTCTTGATTACTTGGGGTCTTCCGTATTTAACGGAAACACGATGATAGGATAAACCGACGAACGACCATGCCTACTCAGTACTTATTTCAAGCAGAGTGATCAAATTGTGAATGTAAAACAAATCCCCTACGGCAACGGCAGGAACATCCAGATAATTGCTCATTGTTTCATACGGCTCCTGCAAAATGCGTGCCCTTGCCTGAAAAATGGAATGGTAATCATACAACGGCGTAAGCACACCTTCCGCAAACGTCACATCCAGTCTGGCAACAAACCAATAAGGCGCAAGGGCATCATATTCATTAACCGCCGCCTGAACTTCCGAGAGGGTATGGGTACGCAGATAATCAGCTAATTCAGGCGTCAAGTACATAAAGTTGCGTGAGGCCCCTAAGGAACGACAATAGAATTTGGTCGGATCGGTGAAGAAGATGGAGGGCAAATCTATCGAAAAAGAAGTGTCCCGCAACAATTCAAGGGCAGAAAGTTCTGTTTGTACCACCGCAGAGGGCGTCACACCCGCTAACTCCTGTAAGCCTAAATAGCCATAATATCCAGCAATATAGCCATTGATGACATGGGGCATTTCATTCAGAATCGCAGTCGCCGGAGGAAACTCAAGCAAACTATTACTCTGATTCAAAATCGTTTGCGCCCCTCCAAATTCCTCCGCGTACTTCCACATGGCATAGTATCCAGTGGGTGAAAAACCCCACCCTTCAAAATTGGTATTCGTAGTTCTCGGAGGATACGTAGCCCGGACAGCATCTACCTCCGGCGGGAAAATGAAGGGATCACGCGCAGTCCCCGTCTGCCAACCAATATGGCTATACTCATAAGGGGGAAAGGCCGCAAACTCCGCTTGAAGATACGTTCTGACCTCATTCTGCATCCCCGTGGGCAGGTAAGGCAACGCCTCAAGCAGGGTATACAACATATCTCCCGGCGAATGCCAGTAATCCACCAAATAATCCCCACAATTAAATTGTGCCCGCAGGTCAAAAATCCCAGAACTGGAATAACCGGGCAAAAGATGGCCCGCATCAAGAATCTTTTGAACTTCAGCTTCCAATCGATCTTGCACCTCGTCCACCGGAATAGGCGTGGTTTGATCCGGTGCGGGAACAATTTGGGCCATTGGAAGCTCTACCGGATTCACATCCGCAGGGGTAAAAGCAATGACCGAATTACTCCGGTGAATGTAAACCATCCCATTGTAAGGGATTGGGGCATTTTGAAGGCCATGATACCCATAAATCCCATTCTCGCTACCAAAGACGGCATAACTTTCCAAAGGCCCCCCAGAATATTTCACGTTATAACCGGGGATTTTTTGGTCAATATCATAGTTGAAATAAAGCCATTCCCGATTGGTATCAAAACCCCCGGTAGGCGGACGAACGCCTGAGTTATACCGATCCAAAAAGACGGTATTCGGCTGACTAATATCAATCGCCCCAACCTGCCGGTCACAGCACAAATTCCAATAGATCACGTTGCCCCCCGCGGAATACGCATACGGCTCATCCACCGCTCCCCAGTCGGAACTGATCACCGAAATATATTTACTTCCAGGCGTCCACCCGGTCAAATGCCCACCCGCAATTTGCGGATCGGACATATACATATTGGCCTGATACAAAACATTATCCGCTCCCACCACAGGAGGATAACGATTCCCCGCTCCTTTGTTCCCAATCCACAGGATCGGTGCATATTCGGGATCACCATCTCCGTCAAAATCAGTCGTATATTCGGCCCCAGTTAACCGGTTAAAGACAAAGTAAGTTCGCCGCCACGGTTTTTCTTCAAAGTATTGGGTAATCGCTTTCGTTTGCCCATTGGAGGTACTGGTCGCTTGACTAGCGTCAATGGTCGGTGTCCCCGCGGCCCATTGCCCCGCCGATGTGCTCAACGGCCCAGCCAACGTCCCGCGCGGATCCTGGTCATAATTGGGGAAAATCTCCATCCGCTCATTGGTTAATAATGATCCTGGCCCCAAATCGGATGAAAACCGATAGTTGTGACTACCCGCCACAATTACGTAATCCCCATAAATCACCGGCCACCAGGAATGAAAACCCGACCCCAGCAGGGTGGCCGACTGCCAAACCACGCTTCCATTCCCAGCATTCAAGGCATACACTTTGCTCGTGTTCGAGGCAAAGTAGACAATCCCATCTTGATAGGCGGCAGAATAGTGAATCGGGGCGCCCGTATTAAACTTCCAAATCAGTTGCCCAGCATTGGCTCCAGCCGCGTCAATGGCATAAAAATAACCATCGCGATTGCCTGCATACAACACCCCATTCACCACGAGGGGATTCGTATCAAACCCTGCCTCCGCCTCAAAGGTCCACAACCCCTGCCCGGACAGCGCATTGATCGCATGGATTTTGCGATCATACCCGCCCACATAGGCAATCCCTTCAGAAACCGTGGGAGCATTCCCCAAGGGCATTTCGGTGGGATACACCCAAACTTCCGCCCCGGAAGCGGCGTCCAACGCGTACAAACCATTTGCCGTCGTCACATACAACAAATTGTTTGCCGCAATAATTTGCACACCAGGAAGAAGATAGGAATCAAATGGCTTAAACCAGGCCACGTCTAAATTCCCTGTCACTTCAGTCGTGGTCCAGGAAGTACGTTGAGGATTAGCCCCAGACATCGGCCAATTACTTTCTCCAGGGATCACCCCTCCGCTCCCATTGGTGACCACGGGCAAATATACGGTTTCTCCGCGCCCTTCAGGGGCCGCAGTTGTCTGAAAAATCCCCGTTTCTCCGGGATCAGACTGCCACGGCGCGCTTCCTGCCTGGGTTTCATGAACCCAAATAATGCCGCCTAAAAGCATGAATAAAAAAACGATCAAGTTGGTTTGGTACTTTTTTCTTATCATTCCCCCAGTATATCGATCTTTCAAAAACGCCTCTATATTCAAAAAACAAAAACAGTACCCTCTAACAGTCCTCCCCTATCCAACCACGCCCACATAATCGGTAGAAAAAAAAGAGAGGTGGGATTTTCCATCCTCACCTCTCTCAACGCGCCTTTCACAACGACAAACCTTAAGGAAGTTCTAAAAAATGGAATACCCCTGTCTCAATCCTTCGTCGAGGTCGAATGTAACTGTTGCAAAACGACCAACCCACCTAAAAAGAGCCACCCTGCCACACTGGTCCGAAACCCCAACAACCCAATGTTATACACAAACGGCAAAACCCAATCCCCCAAAAAAGCCACAACAATCATCCCCACTCCGCCGCCAATCGCCCCATTCACATACGCAATCGAGAACCCACCCTGAACCTTTGAGCGCAGAGTCCAGGCCAAATGCCCAATTTGTGCCAGCAACCAAATATAGATCACCATCCCCACCAGCCCGGTTTGCACAATCAGGTCCGCATAATTATTATGAGAATTGAAAGAAACATAAAAACCGCGCAAATTAAACAAGGGCGTAAACCAGTAATAATTTGCAAATCCCACCCCAAAAGCCGGATTAACACTCACAATCTCCGCCAAAATGGGCAAAACCTCCAACCGCGTCGCCAAACTATAATCCTCCGTACTCAACACTTGCGGCAACAGAGATAGCCCCCCAAT
>JABWBV010000325.1 GCA_013359445.1 Anaerolineales bacterium
AGCCAGATGACCTCCGTGATCACGTTGTTTCTCGTGTTCAGTTTTATGGCTTTGGTGTTAAGCGCCATTCTCACCGCCACCATGATCAATGGTCTGCTGGCGCAACAAATTCGTCAGATCGGGATCATGAAAGCCATCGGCGCACGCACCCGGCAGATTACAGGTTTGTATCTTGTCTTGATCGTTGCCCTCGGGACAACGGCATCCTTGATCGGGGTGCCATTGGGTACGGCGGCGGCCCGTGGATTTACAAAGGTCATCGCGCAACTCCTCAATCTCGAAATCTATCGCGACGCCATTCCCGCCTGGGTATACCTTGTTCTCTTTGCGATGGGCATCCTCATTCCCCTACTCCTTGCCTTGGAGCCGATCCTCAAGACGACCCGCATGACGGTGCGGGAAACGCTCAATGATTATGGCATCAGCCGGGATTCTGCCAGTTCCAACCTGCGGGATGGCTGGCTCAGCCGCATCCGGTTTTTCGACAATACCCTGATCCTGGCCCTCCGCAACACCTTCCGCCGCCCGGGGCGCTTGATCCTCACCTTGAGTCTGCTTTCCGCCTCGGGGGCGATGTTTATGACGGGCATCAATGTACTCACGGGGTGGAATGTTGCGCTCGATCAATCCGCCGCGGACCGCCGTTATGATCTGGAAATTCGCTTCAATACCGCTATGCCTGCGGAGCAAATGGCTTCGTTGCTTGCGAAGGTCCCTGGGGTGGAGAAAAGCGAATCATGGAGCCTGATGCCAGTCGCCTTGAATCGCCCTGACGGGTTGGATATCGTGCGAACGTATCCTGACGGTGGGCACGGCAGTTTCACCCTCCGTTCCTTCCCCCCGGATAGTGATCTGATAGCAACGCCTCTGCTCGAGGGTCGGTTCTTGCGAGCAGGCGATACGGATGTGGTTGTGTTGAATCAGAATGCCAGGGCGTTTTTTCCCGAAGTAACCATGGGCGAGGAGATCGAATTGCTGATCGAAGGGGAGGTGAAAACCTTCCGCCTCGTAGGCGTGATCCAACAGACGCTTTCGCCGTCTGCGGCATACGTTCTTCCCGAGACATTCGCCAGTGCTACAGGTCAACCCACCGAATTGACGAATGCCATCCGCATTGTGATGCGTGAACATAACGAAGAGGCGATGGCCTCCATCACGCGTTATGTTGAAGGGATACTGACGGCCGGGAATGTGGGTGTCAAAGCGACCGTATCAGAAGCCTTATTGGCAGAGGCGATCAGCGGACACGTGTACATATTCATCATTGCCCTGATGATGATCTCGGCAGTCATGGCAGTGGTCGGGGTGTTGGGCCTGGCTTCCAGCATGGGGACCAGCGTCACCGAACGGACGCGGGAGTTCGGGGTCATGCGTGCCATCGGTGCCAAGTCCAGGGTCATTTTGCGGAACATCATCAGTGAAGGGGTCTTCATCGGGTTGATGAGTTGGGTGATCTCGTTACCTTTGTCCCTTCCCCTCTCTTACGGGATTGGCTATCTGATCGGCATGATGTCCTTTCGTTCGCCATTGCCCCTGATGATCTCGCCCGTTGGGTTGGCCATTTGGATAACCCTCATCCTCGTCGGCTCAATTGCCGCCAGTGCCTATCCTGCTCAACAAGCCTCTCGGCTGACGGTGAGGGAAACATTGGCCTACGTTTAGTCTTAGAAAATTCCGAAAAAAAGGATGGAAGGGAGGATCTACATCCTCCCTTCCATCCTTTTTTTCGGGCATCCTCAACATAAGCTGTAAATAATTACCAAAAAACAAAGGAGTATTTGAAATGGAACTAAAAGTTAACAACAACAAAAAAAAGCAAATCGTGAAAATGGTCATTTGGGCAGTCGTTATCGTGGTTATCCTGGCGACCATGCACCTCTTGGTCAACTACTTTGACATGTTCGCGTTCCTGCAAAAATTGCATGGCGGATAGATCGGAAATCTTGGGATCCCATCTGTTAGCCCTGGTGAATTATTCGCCAGGGCTTGTCATTAATACAAGGCTTCGGGGCCAGTGCTCCGATTGCCTAACTTTTCCTCGGTGAAATCGACCCCATCCCCGGTGCTCAACGCATTTATAGGGAAAATGGGGGTAGCGTTGGGATGAGGAAAAAGGGTGCAGGATGGCCACCTAACAACGCAGGGTTGTGGTGTGTGATTGGCCCAATGCGTGGCGGCTTGACCGCCGAACGCGCCTAAATGGGCTGATTCTGGCTTTCAGATAAGATCCCCCATTTCTGTTTCGAGTATCTGGTATCTAACCCGCGCTCTCGGTCTTGACAGGGCCGCATGTCACTGCACCACGGGACCTTTTTTGTTAGCGGGCGGTAATTTATACAAAGATTGATCACCGTCAAGCACTTGCAAACAAGAAATTTAAGGGCTGTGATGGATTTCGTGGGCCGCACGGAGGCCGGATTCAATGGCACCTTGAATCCAGGCGTGGGCGAGGGAGGCGTGTTCTCCGGCGAAGTGGATGCGGCCTTCGGGGGCGATGATGTGATCGTGGAGCAGAGTCTGCTGTCCGGGGTCGAAGAGGGCGAAAGCGCCCCCGGCGAATTCGTCGTCGTGCCACATTTTGGACGCGCCGACTTCGAATTCTTCCCGGGCTTGGGGGTGGATGTGGAGGATGTTTTCCAGCGCTTGTTCAATGCGATCCCGTTCGGATTGGGACCCCCAGCGTTGGGCGTCTTCGGCCCAGGTGTAGCTGGCGAGCATCACGCCCCGTCCGGTTTCGCGCCCGTGTTCGGGGTAGAAGACGTTGCGGACGGCGAGATCGGTGACGGTTCCCCCGCCGGTGATGCCTTCATCTTCTTCCCAAAATCGGCGGCGAAATTGGAGAAAGATTTTAGCGGAGGCGTCGTAGTGCAGTTGGCGGATGGCGCGTTGTTTGGCGAAGGTGAAGGGTTTGAGTACTTCTACGTGGCGCAGGACGGGGAAGGGGACGGTGAGTATCGCGTAGTCACCGGTGATATGTTGGTTCCCGGCGAGGGTGCGGTAATGGATCGTGACTTCGGTGGGGGTTTGATCGATAGCGGTCATCTTTGCCCCAAAACGGATGTGTTGTTGCAGGCGGGGGAGAAAGGCCAGCGGGAGTTGTTCCGTGCCGCCTTCGAGTTGCACGAGGTTGGTGTAGAAACCGCCGACTTCCTCCCGCAGAAATTCCAAAAAGGAGGAGTTCATCATCGATTCCTGGTTGAAGAGAAGTCCGAACATTTCGATCATGCCTTCGGACCAGTGGAGGACCTCTTCGAGGTATTCACGGACGGAGTAGCGGTCGTGTTGGGCGTGAATTTCTTCCCAGGCGGTTTCGCCTTTTTCTGCGAGCTTTTGGGTGAACGGGTGCAAGGCCTTTTCCCATAATTGCGCGGCGGTTTGGCCTTTTTCGTGGGCGGCGACTTCGTAGCCGAGTTGATCGGGATGGGCGTCCGCTTCGGCCCGGCGACGTTTGACGCCGCGCAGGTGGCAGTAGGCTTGCGGGTTGCTGAGGGTGAAGGGGAAGTGTTTTAGCCCGAATTTTTCCACATAGGCCATTGTCAGCGTATGAGATTGGGGCAAACGCATCGCGCCCGCTTCGCCGTAAAGGCCGGGGGCGAAGGGTTCCCGCAGGGTGAGGATGCGGCCTCCGAGGCGGTGTTGGGCTTCGAGAATGATGGGGTGATGTCCGGCTTGGAGGAGGAGGTCGGCGGCGACAAGGCCGGCCATGCCTGCCCCGACAATGATGACTTTTTTGGGGGCGTGTGTGCGTGGTAGGCCGTGATGAATGAGGGCGAGGGAGGCGGTTGGGGTGAGGTCAGCCATTGAAACTCCGGGGGTTAGTAAAATCCGACGGTTGGGTCCACCAAACGAGCGTAGGCGTCAATGCCCCCGGTCAGGTTGTGGACGTTGGTCCAGCCGTTTTGTTGGAGCCAGGCGGTTACCTGGGCGCTCCGCATTCCGGTGTGGCACATGACGACGATTTCGGTGTTTTTGTCTTGCATGGTTGGCGGGAGGGCGTTGGTGAGTTCGCGTGCCAGTTGGCTGAGGGGCAGGGGCGTAACCCATTCGTCTTTGAGTTTGGCGTAGTTTAGCTCGTATGCTTCACGGACATCCAAGAGGACAAGCGGCGTGCCCTGGGAAAGTTTGGTAGCAAGGTCTTTTACAGAGATAGAGGGGAGTGCACCCATAGACTTCCTTTAAATAGAGGGGTTATTTGATTTCGAATTCGCTATAAATGAGCACGTCAATCGAAGGAATTAACTGAGAGAGATAATTGAATTTTTCTTTTTCACTCATCCCCGCTTTGACCAGGTCGAGCATTTGAGAGGCCATTTCTACTTTGCTTCGTTCCAGGGTGGTCTTTTCGACCCGATTAGTCAGGTTGCCCGTGCTGTAACGGTTGATTTGTTCATCGTTTCGTTGGCGCCAGGTGTTGACAATGCCTTTGATCACATAAATCGCTTCCGAGGCCTCTCCATCGAGACGCACGATCAAATCCGGTTGGGTCCGAATTTCGAGGATGGGGATTTTGCGGAGAGGCAGGCCTTTTACTTCGTTGAGCACATTTTGGACGCTTGTAATGGCGTTGAGGTATGGCGCAACATTGCGGGCCAGCATCGTGGGCGTGAGGAGGAGTGGCTCGTTTTTATCCCGGGTGGCGCGGGTGGTCAGGGTAATTTCCACTGTGGCCGGGATCGAGGAAGTTTTTGGTTGGGGTGCTCGAACCGGTGACGAAGCCTGCTCGGGTTTGGTCAGGGTGTCGATCAACTCACTCAGTTGACTGCGGCTGATCCGATCCGGGGCCATGCCGGTGACCTTTCCGGTTTCTTGCAGTCGGGTGATCAGCTGACGCACCGCGGTTTGGACGTCCACCGTTTCTTCATTTGACGCTCGTTTTGAAAATTTCGCTCTCATTCGATCACCTCGACTAGCGTTCCAACGCCATCTACATACCACTCGGCGGGTTGAATTGCCGGGGTTGTCCACCGGAAGAGCCATTTGGCCTCGTCCGGACGTAAATTGACACAGCCACTGCTCATTTTTGTGCCGTAATTATCGTGCCAGTACGTGCCATGAAACGCCACGCCCGTTGCCACAAAAAAACAACACCAGGGGACCCCCGGAAGCTCATACGCCAGAATATCGCTGGTCAAATTTCCATCGCCCATGTGACGGGCTTGCGTTTTCCACCCGATCCGAAATCGGCCCTGGGGGGTGTGGCGCGGAATGTTGTTGTTCGTTGGGCCACCCACGCCGGTGGAAACTGACGTATGAAAAACGACCTTTTCCGCCTCATAACAAGTGACGGTTTGGGCCGAAAGCGAAACTTCGATCCGCTTATCTTCGGCAGGCACCTCCGGCGAGAGGGGGGTAATTTCTTCCGCCGGGATAGGGCGTAAATGGGCCGCCCGGACATGATAACGCACGCCAATCCGGTCGTCATAAAGTTCATACCAGGGCTGTCCATCGGGGCCTTCCGCCAACCCGGTAATCCAATGCAAAGATTGGTAATAAAGTCGATAAACGGGTTGCCACCCTTCGGTGCGATAAAGCCGCATCGCTTGTGAGTAAGGCACGGTCACCTCTGCGGCCTGGCCGTTCTCTGGAATTGTCTGGAGCACTGGGTGCGTGTTTGTGTGAACGAGTTGGATGTAGGCGCTGTACACATAACCCCCGACGACGCGATACCAGCGTTGGTTATGGGCCGGAGCTTGTGGATCAAGCACCTGTTCGAGCAGGGGGATGATCGCGTCACGATGGCGCCACCCCACGCGTTCGAACTGACTCCCCACCCCGGCCCGCACGGGCACCGCGTCCGCCGTCACCCTGCCATACCCAAACAGGGGAAAACGATCCTCTTCCGGTAAAAACTCGCGAAAAGCCAGCGCCCCAATCGACCCCGCAGACAATAATCCTAATTTGAGCCACTCCCGACGAGTGAGTTGAGGAGACATGGCCTCATTTTAACACATGGGAATACAGAATTTCATCTCAACTACGCGTAATGGGAATATCGTCGCAAAAAAGGATATGCCTGAGCAAATCCTAAAAATCAGCAGTGGGTTTCAGGACTAAAGTCATTATCATTGAGACAATTCATTATTGTATGTCCCTTAAAAAACTTATACAATGATCCTATTATGTAAATGAGGAAAATACTCCAAAAATGGCAACTCTGGTGAATGCCAAGGACGCAAAGCGATGGGTCTAAAGTTGCGCTGGTAATTATGCTACCAGGCAAAGAGAATTCTTTTCGTAAAAACGGAACCCTTACAAGTGGTTTGTTTGGTAAAAAAACATTGGAAACTTATATCCCAGCCACCGTGAAATTTACTGATTTGAGGGCAAAAACTCTTAAAACAAGCCTGGATAGATTCCAGGTTTTTTTGTTTAATCTTATTGTCTGTCAAATGTGAACGAAAAGAGTGGTGACATTTGGTGCGTAATAGGAATTTTTCTCGTGCCGCTTGGCCCTCAATCAGGGGGAATGTAGTACGAGGCAATCTTCACTTAATTTTGGGAGAACCTGATGAAAAACAAAATGAAACTGTTGTTTAACCGCATCCTCCATGGATTGCCCCTGGTCCTGACCGCTATTTTGTTGTCTGTGATCATGTATAGCCTGGTGGAGCCAGGGAATCCCCTGGCCGCTCTGGGTGCGGAGGTTTTCTTTGCCCCCGACGCAGTCACCATCACCGCCACTAAAACAGACACTCTCTTCAATGATGTGGACGGGGATTTTAACGCTGATCCTGGCGACACTCTGCAATACACCATCGTCGTGGCGAATAGCGGCGATACCGATGCCCTCAATACGACGCTGACCGATCTCACGGATGATACCGAACTGACAGTGGTTGCGGGGTCTCTTCGGGCAACCCCCATTGGGCGCAATGACACATACTCGGTCATCGGCAACACGCACATCACCCACCCTGTGGGAACCGGTGTGTTAGCTAATGATCTGGACCCGGATGGTGGCACTTTCACCGCGTCGTGTGCGCCCTGCACCACTGCCAACGGCGGTACGGTAACGCTCAATCCTGATGGGAGTTTCACCTACAGCCCGCCCGCCGGGTTCACCGGGGCATATACCTTCACCTACACGGTCACGGACAATCATGGCCTGACGGACACCGGCACAGTCACCTTTAACGTGACCAATCGTATCTGGTGGGTGGATAGCAACGCCGCCGGTGTAGGCACTGGCACGTCTCTTAACCCGTTCCAAGCGCTCTCTTCCGCCCAAACAGCCAGTGGTGTCAATGATGTGGTCTTCATCTATAACCGGGGTGCGACTTACACTGGCGGTTTTGCCATGAATAATGGGGAACGTCTGTGTGGGCATGGCGCGGATCTGCAAACCTGCTCCGGCCTCACCCCCCCCACCGGGACAACCTTCCCCGCGGTCTCTACCAACCCCACCCTCACCAATGGCGCCGGGCATGTCCTCACTTTAGGCCAAAACAACACCATCCATGGGGTGACACTTGGGAACGCTGGCAGTGCCGCCAATTTTGCCTTATTTGGCTCCAACTTCGGCACTGTAAACATTCAAACCGTCACGATCACCACCAATCACGGGGGGCTTTCTTTGGCCACGGGCACAGCCACTGCCACGTTTACCTCTGTGACTTCGGCTGGGGGCACCAACAACGTGGCCCTCAGTTCTGTTAATGGCAACCTCAACTTGGGTGGCGGGGCGTTAACAGGTGCTTCAGGTAATGCCGTTAACATTGTTGGGGGAACGGCCGCTTTTAGCACCACCGCCACCATCACCAACACCTCCGCCAACGCGGTCAACATCCAAAACAAAACAGGCGGCACCGTCACCTTTGGTGGCGCTATCAACAGTGTGAGTGG
>JABWBV010000326.1 GCA_013359445.1 Anaerolineales bacterium
CATGGTTCTCCTCCGGGATAGTGGTTCTCGCAAACCTTATTATCCTCAGATTGAGGCCATGCCTTTAATATTCAGTTAGAAAAGTGCAAAGATAGTGCTCAACTTATCATCCAGGGGAAAATTTTTGTGGGTTTTACTGGTGGAATCGAAGCCTTATCCAGTGTTTCGGAAATTGCCGAACTGGTCAACAGGTCACATTACAAGGTTTCGGACACTCAATGGACTCATAACTGGATACCACTCGATATGTTTTTGCATAAGGTGTTTGAGTTGAAGGGATATTACAATAAATATAATGCTCAGGATGCATAGTAATGAAAGCATTAATGTTCACTGCTATCAAAGAGCAGCAACTGCTCGATGTGCCGGCGCCGGCCATTGACCGGCCTGATAGCGTGCTACTGAAGGTTAAATCGGTGGGGGTGTGTGGGTCGGACCTACACGGCTACACCGGCCAGAGCGGCCGGCGTGTTCCGCCGCTGATTATGGGCCACGAAGTTACGGCAGAGGTGATTGAGGTAGGAGAGGCGGTGCGGAATTTACCCCCTGGCAGCCGGGTAGCGATCCAGCCGGTGGAGTTTTGCGGGGTCTGTCCTCAATGTTTGGCCGGGCGGCGCAACGTGTGCGAAAAACGGCGTTTGATGGGCATGAACGCCCCCGGCGCGTATGCAGAATATGTCACCTGGTCGGCTTCTAATTTGTTTCAACTGCCCGATACCTTATCCTATGAAGATGGGGCATTGACTGAACCGCTGTCCGTGGCGGTCCATGCGGTTAGTTTGGCCCATATCAAGCTCTACGATACGGCTTTGGTAGTCGGCGCGGGACCAATTGGGTTGCTGACCCTGGCCGTGCTCAAACTCACCGGACTGAGCCGGATTGCCGTCAGCGATACCAGCGACGCCCGGCTGGAAGTTGCCCGCGCCCTGGGGGCACAAGTCACGATTAATCCCATCCGGCAGAACCCCCGCCAAGTGGTCAACGAGTTCACTAATGGGGGTGGGGTTGATCTCGCTTTTGAGGCGGTTGGTATTAGCGCTACGGCCCAACAAAGCCTGGAAGTGACCCGCAATAACGGCACCGTAGTTTGGATCGGCAACAACCAACGCCTGATTGAGATAGATATGCAGGCAATTGTGACCCGCGAACTGCGGGTGATCGGTTCCTACGGTATGAACGACGAGGATTTTCAGCGTTCGCTGCGTTTGCTGGCCGATGGGCAGATTCCCACCGGGCAGCTCATCAATCGGCGGGCCAGCCTCGACGAAGGGCCAGCCTTGTTTGACCAACTGCTGGCCTCGCCGGAGACGATCAAGTGTGTGATTAACTTTGAGTGAGGCGAAGCGGACGCGAGGAGAGGTGAGGCGAGGACGCGAGGAGAAGAGGACGCGAGGAGGCGAAGAGGCGAGGACGCGAGAATACGTCGCTTTATCCTCTCCTTTCCTCGCCTCACGTGCCATCGTCTCTTTCGAGGAGGGTCTATGAGATTAGCCGGTAAAGTTGCCATTATCACCGGGGCGGCGTCGGGGATTGGCCGGGCGACGGCGCTGCGTTTTGCCCAGGAGGGGGCTAGGGTGGTGGTGGCCGATATTAATGCCGCCGGGGGAGAACAGACCGTCGAGCAGGTTAAGCATGAGGGTGGCGAGGCCGCTTTTATCGCCACTGATGTGGGAGTGGAGACCGACCTGGAACAGATGGTCGCCTTTGCGGTCAACATGTATGGTGGGCTGGACATTTTGCATAACAACGCTTACTGGACCGATGCCAAACCCCTCCTGGACACAACGGTTGACAACTGGCAGCGCACCCTGGATGTGACCCTGCGCCCGGTCTTTTTGGCCAGTAAATTGGCCGTGCCCCATTTGCGGGCGCGCGGCGGCGTAATTTTGAACACCGCCTCGGTACATAGCATTATTGGGATACGCAATTTTATCGCTTATCAGGCGGCTAAAGGGGGCGTGCTGTCTTTGACCCGCGCCCTGGCTCTGGAATTGGCCCCGGAAATTCGGGTGGTGGCGATTTTGCCCGGCCCCATTGATACCCCGGCGCTCGGCATAGACGACAAAAGCGCCATTGGCAATTTGATTACTGCCACACCGCTGAGGCGCCTGGGTAAACCGGAAGAGGTGGCGGCCCTGGCAGCTTTTCTGGCCTCCGATGAGGCTGCGTACATTACCGGCACGGGAATTGTCATTGACGGAGGTTTTACTACCCAGTAGCTATGCTCAGTGGATTTGAATTTGTGCTGATCGGTCTGGCGGCCGTCGCTGCGGGAGCGGTGAACGCCCTGGCCGGCGGCGGCACGCTGATTACCTTCCCCATGCTGACGGCGGTCGGGGTTCCGGCGGTAACGGCCAATGTGACTAATACGGTGGCGCTGTGTCCGGGCTACCTGGGCGCGACCCTGGCCCAGAAGAAAGATTTGCAGGGACAAAAATGGCGGCTGTGGTTGTTGTTGCCGATGAGCGTGATTGGGGGTGTTATTGGCGGCATTTTGCTGCTGAACACGGGCGAGCGCGTTTTTCGGGCGCTGGTCCCGTTTTTGATTCTGCTGGCCTCGGTTTTGCTGGCGGTGCAGGACCCGGTAAGGGCCTGGCTGGTACGCCGCTCCCACCATACCGGCTCGACCCTCTCCGAAACGTGGGCCATGCTGCCGACGGGCCTGGCGGCCATTTACGGTGGCTATTTCGGCGCGGGTCTGAGCGTGATTGTGCTGGCCGCGCTGGGGGTGACTCTGGATGACTCGCTGACCCGGCTCAATGGCTTGAAACAGGCTGTTGCTTTCGGCGTCAACATCGCTGCTGCCATTTTTTTTCTGTTTTCCGGCCAGGTGGTCTGGTCAGCCGCGCTGGTGATGGCCGTCGGCGCATTGCTCGGGGGCGTAATCGGCGGGCGGTTGGCAGGCCGCGTAAAACCTGCAACCCTGCGCGGGGTGGTGGTCGTCATCGGGGTCGTGGTAGCGATCATTTATCTGGTGCGGTAAAAACTTCAGACTATCTCTCTCCTTTTCCAAAACCCGCGCGAAATTTTCTATAATGGGAGTAAGAGTAGGGAGTTAGAGTAATTTAGTTTCACTCTAACTCCCTACTCTTACTCCACACGCTCTCCCCCGGAAAGGAGCACCACATGACCATCCTCCCCCATTACAACGAATTCAAAGGACGCCACTGGGAAACCGGCACCGTCCGCAACTACTTCGCCTACCGCGGCGTCAGAGCACCGCACACCGGCGAACCCTACACCGAAGCCTTGCTGATGGGCGTCAGCGGCGGCGCGGTGATGGGCTATTTCACCTTCGCCTACGAGGGGCACGATCCCCAATGCCGCCTCCTCACCCGCAATACCTTCGCCCCCCTCGAAACGATGTTGACCCGGTTGGGCGTGGCGCAACACCTCCAACACACCGCCAACCCCGACAAAGGCCGCACCAACCTGCTCGATACCCTTGCCTCCGGCGTCCCCGCCATCGTGTGGGCGGACTACTTCAGTCTGCCCTATTCCTACAACGTCACCCCCTACGAGAACAATTTTTGGGCGATGTTCCCGACCCTCGTGTACGGGCATGATGAAGCCGCGGACACGGTCTGGATCGCCGGACGGGCCGACGTCCCCCTCACCGCGACCCCCGCGGAACTCCACGCCGCCCGCGCCCGCGTCAAACAAGACAAATTCCGCCTCCTCACCCTCGATCCGCCGAACCCGGACAAACTCGTCAGCGCGGTACAAGCCGGGATTTGGGACTGCATCAAACTCTTCACCGAGGCCCCGCCCAAAGGCTCCAAAAACAACTTCGGCCTGCAAGCCTACCAGTTCTGGGCCGAGCAACTCGTCAAACCCAAGGCTCGCCTGAGTTGGGCACGCACCTTCCCCGCGGGACGGGCGATGTACGGCGCGTTGACCGAAATCTACGACGCCATCCACTTCTTCAACGGCTTCCCCTCCGCCGAACGTGATCTCTACGCCGACTTCCTCGACGAGGCGAGCGTGATCCTCAAACGCCCGGCCATCCGATCCGCCGCCGAACACTTCCACCTCGCCGCCCGCGCGTGGGATGACCTGAGCCACGCCCTCCTCCCCGAACACATCCCCCCCTTCCAACAAGCCCGCGAACTCCTCCACCGTCGCGCCCACCTCGCCGACACCCAGGGCAACGCCGCCACCGCAGACATCCGCGCCATTCAAGCCCAATTCAAAACCCTGAAAACCCAAATGGAAACGGAATTTCCGCTCACGGAGGCCGAAGTCGTCACCTTCCGAGAAAACTTAGCCGATCAGGTTCTACACGTTCACGATGTGGAAAAATCAGCCGTTACGGTTTTGCGGGATGCGATGGCATAGCATGATTTTTCATTCATAATTTCCAACCCTACCTATGCCCAAAAACAAAAACGCCAAATCGTTCACATTCGTCTGCGTGGGGCCGGGTTTCAGCAAATCGCCCAACGGCTCAAAAAAGTGATAGGCATCGTGCCGCGCGAGAAAATCGTCGGGGTTCAGGCCGAGGCTCGCTGCGCGGGATAGCGTCTCGGGCGTGACCACCGCCCCTGCCGCGTCGGTCGGGCCATCGCCCCCATCCGTCGCCAGGGTGACGAACAGGGCACGGGGCACGTCCGCCATCCGCCGCACCACCGCCAGCGCCATTTCCTGATTCCGCCCGCCCTTGCCGAATTTTTCGAGCGAACTGCCCAACGTCACCGTCGTCTCCCCCCCAAAGATCAAACACGCCGGACGCGAGGTTGACCGCCCCCTCTCTAAAATCCAATTCCCCCGCTCCCGCGCCTCCCCCACCATCCCTGTCGTCACCACCTCCGCGCGGAACCCCTCCCGCGCCGCTTGCGCCCGCGCAGACTCCGCGGCCAACTCGTTGCTCCCCACCAACACATTCTGCACCCGGTCAAACACCGGATCGCCCGCTTTGGGGTTTTCAGGCATAAGCCCCGCACCGCCATCTTCCAGACGGCCCCTCACCGAATCCGGAACCTTCTCCCACAGCCCATACTTTTTCAAAATCTCCCCCGCGTCGGCAAACGTGCCCGGATCGGGAACCGTTGGCCCGGAGGCGATGATGTCGAGCGGGTTGCCCACCACGTCCGAGAGAATCAGCGCCGCGACCGGGGCGGGAGACATTTGGGCCAGCCCGCCGCCTTTGAGGGTGTCCAGATGTTTGCGGAGGGTGTTGATCTCGTTAATCGTCGCCCCGCACGCGAGCAGTTGATCGGTCAATGTGCGAAGATCATCTAAACTGACGACTGGCAACGTGAGCAGGGCCGATCCGCCCCCGGAGATGACGACGAGGACGAGATCATTTTCCCCCGCCCCGGACAGGAGCGCCGCGATCCGTTCGCCCCCCGCGACCCCGGCCTGGGTCGGGAGGGGATGCCCCGCCTCGCGCAATTCCACCGGCCCGATCCGGGTTGCCCCGCCCGCCTGCCCGGTCTTCGTGATCGTCACCCCGCCCGCCAACCGTTCCCCGACAACCTCCACCACCGCCTCCGCCATCGGCACGCTCGCCTTCCCCGCCCCGACGAGCCAAACCCGATCAAAATTCCGGTACGGACGCCCGTCCACGAACAGCGTTTCGCCCTCCCGTCGCAAAAATCGCCGCACTGCCGCGGCGGGTTCGACGGCTTGAATCGCGGCGGAGAGGACGCGGGCCACGCGCGGGCCGTGGGGGGAGGTGCGGAGGGATCGGGTGAGGAAGTGTTCGGGGGTCATGCACCCATTTTAGCACAATTAAAAGAGGGGAAATTTGATGTATAATCTTTCCATCTTAAAAGGAGTGCAATAATGACTACGATTGATACACAAAGAATTAACGTGACCTTTCCCAAAGAATTACTGGATGATCTGCGGAAATATGTGCCGAGCCGGGAACGTAATCGCTTAATTGTGGAGGCGACGGAGCGAGAAATCAAACGGCGCAAGTTTCGGCAGGTGTTGGATGCCATGCGCGAAGAGCCGATCTGGGCCGATGAAGATCACCCGGATTTAATGACTGGGGAGGATGTGAATCGGTATATCCGAGAATTGCATGCCCGACCCGAATATCGCCTGTGGGAGGATGAGAACACAGAAAATGCGGAAGGGCAGGGCGGGCAGAATGGCTGAATATCTTTTGGATTCGAATGTTTTGATCCTGGCGATTCGCGGGAAGGCAAAAGCCCTGGATTTTCTCGACGAACTGGAATCTCAAGGTCAGCCGATTTATATTTCTGTGATTACCCGAACCGAAGTGCTGGCTGGGATGCGTGAGCATGAAGAAAAACGGACCAGAGAATTGCTTGCGTTATTGATGAGTTTGCCCGTGAATGTGAAAGTGTCCGACAAAGCGGGCCAACTCATTAATCAATATAGGAAAAAAGGCGTGCAACTCCCCTTCCGAGATACCCTGATTGGGGCAACCGCCCTGGAATATGGGTTGACGCTGGCGACTGCCAATCGCAAAGATTTTCCTTACCCCGAACTGAAACTACATGAAATACTTTACCCATAAAATTGCCATTGTCACCGGGGGGGGGAGTGGGATCGGACGGGCGTTGTGTGAGCAACTCGCGCAGGCCGGGGCCACTGTCATCGTCGCGGAAATCAACGGGCAGGCCGCGCAGGAAACGACTGATCTGATTTGCCGCGCGGGGGGGGCGGCCCGCGCGGTGCGGCTGGATGTCTCCGATGCGAGGGCGGTAAAGATGCTCGTGGATCACACCGTCGCGGAATTTGGGCGGCTGGATTTTATGTTCAACAATGCCGGGATCACCAAACTGGGCGAGGTGCGCGACCAATCGCTGGAAAACTGGCGACTGGTGATTGATGTAAACCTGATGGGGGTGATTTACGGGACGGACGCGGCGTACAAACAAATGGTCAAACAAGGGCACGGGCACATCGTCAATACCGCGTCCCTCGCGGGGTTGGTGCCCCAACCGACGAGTGTGCCGTACACCGCCAGCAAACACGCCGTTGTCGGGCTGTCCAACGCGCTCCGGGCGGAGGGGGCGGATTTGGGCGTGCGGGTGAGTGTGGTGTGCCCCGCGTTCATCCGAGCGAACATGATCCACGAAGGGTCGGTGGTCGGCGTGAAGGTAGCCGATCTCCACGCGCGGCGCAACCTCACACTGATGCCCACCGCAGATCAGGCGGCGCGGGCAATCTTAAACGGCGTCGCGCGCAATCAGGAATTCATCATTTATCCGTTTTACGCGCGGCTTTTGTGGTGGCTCACCCGGCTTGTTTCCGCCACCCCGTTATTTATGCGAAAAAAGATCGTGCGGGATTTTCGGAAGTTGCGGGAAAAGGCGGGCGGGGCGGGGTAAAAGTTCCTGTAAATCCGACGAGTTCCTATGAGTTCCCACAAGCTCCGGGGAACTACTGGGAATTGATGGGAACTTGTAGGAACTTACCTAAACGCCTCCCTTCCCCTTTCCCTTGACATCCCGTATCCCCTTGGTTACGATGTTCCCGTCTTCAGGTCTTTCATAACATTTTTCTCTGCCGCGCCTGATGGCGTCACACAATTTTCAGGACGTTCACCCAATCAAGGCACGCCCGCGCGTGCTTTTTGTTTTAAGAATGAAAGTAGGTAGATAAAGGTAAATAATGTAGATAAGGTAAATAAGGTAGATACTCTATTTACCCTATCTACCCTATTTACTTTATCTACCCTCCCCCCTCACCCCCCTCCCCCATGTCCCACTCCCCCACCCCCTCCTACCACCGTTACCACATCACCACCGCAGACACGCCCGACCTCGTGCCCTGGCCCAGCCGGTTTAACGTCCTCGTCAAACGCACCGGCCTCGCCAAACTCTTGATCACCGAAATGAT
>JABWBV010000327.1 GCA_013359445.1 Anaerolineales bacterium
GCTGGCGGTGTGGGCAACGGAAACGAATTTACCCGCCGTACAGATTGCTTCTGCCCTACGGGATGCCGTTCGAAGGGCGGCGCAATGCGGGCTGGCTGTTCAAAAAGCTTTGGAGAACTATCACACCCCCGATGGGATTCCGCTTTCGATGAAGATCGGGATTGGAGCAGGGGATGTGGCAGTGGTGCATTTGGGCGGGGTCTTTAACCGGTGGGAGGTGTTGGTGGGGGGCGACCCGGTGGTGCAATCGCACACAGCCGAGAGCCGCGCCAATCCGGGGGAGGTGATCCTATCGCCTCACGCCTACCGGCTGATCCGGGCGTTTGCAAACGGCATCCCAATGAGCGTGGAGCGTCAAGAGGGCGGGGAAACAACGGGGACCGAAGGGGTAAGTCTGTTGCTCAACACGATTCTCGAACCCATTCCCCCTCGCGCACTCCCAGAAATCAAACTAGTCCCTCACATGGAAGCGGCTTTGCGCCCCTATATTCCTGCCGCAGTGCTCACCCGTTTGGATGCCGGGCAATCGGCGTGGCTGTCAGAACTCCGCCGGGTAACGGTTTTATTTATCAATTTACCCGAATTGAATAATTTCAATGCTTCGGGCCTGGATAAGGCTCAAGCGGCAATGCGTGAGTTACAACGCACGATATATAAACAACAAGGCAGTCTCAACAAGTTAAATGTGGACGAAAAGGGCGCAACCCTGGTGGCCGCGTTGGGCTTGCCTCCGCTCTCCCATGCCGATGACCCGGAGCGCGGGGCACGGGCAGGGTTTGAAACCATCCAAGCGTTAAAAGCATTAGGCATGACGGCCTATGTGGGCATAACCACCGGGCTAACGTTTAGCGGAGTGATTGGGAGTGACCGACGGCGCGAATATACGATGATGGGCGACACGGTCAATCTGGCCGCCCGTTTGATGCAAGCCACAAAATACCCCGAAACGCAATTAAACCTGGATGGCGGGCCGGTCTTGTGTGATCTGACCACTTATGCCGGAGCCAATGCCGGGTTGCAATTTGAAGTCATTCCCCCAGTCAAGGTCAAGGGAAAACGCCAACCCGTCCCGGTTTTTCAGCCGTTGCGGGTGCGGCATAGCCCCATTGTGGATCGCCACGATGAATGGGCGCGTGCCCTGGTTGGGCGCGCGGAAGAACGTTTTACGATTGCCGAGCAGTTGCAGGAGCTTCAGCGCGGGGGGGCGGGGGGCGTGTTTGTGGTAGAGGGAGAAGCGGGCATCGGGAAATCCCGTTTGATTAAGGAAATTATTGAGCAGGCAAAAACCCTGGGCATCGGCACCTATTTGGGCGTGGGGGATGTGGTGGATCGGGAAAATCTTTATCACGTCTGGCAACCGATCTTCCGGCAAATTTTAGAGGTGGACGAATTTAGTTCGACCGTGAACAATAAACCGCTCAAAAAAATCGTGCGGTTGCTTTCGGACCCGGAAATATTACGGTTTTATCCGTTGCTGTCGGAAGTTTTAGACACCAAAATTGAAGAAAACGAATATACCGCCCAGATGGAAGGCCTGGTGCGGGCGAATAACACCCGGCAATTGTTGGTTCGCATCTTTGAGGAGGTGTGCAAACAAAGCCCGACCGTTTTGATTTTGGAAGACACCCAATGGATGGATACCGCTTCGTGGGCGCTATTATTTGACATCTGGAGCAAAATTCACCCGCTTTTGATCGTCATCGCGACCCGCCCGGTGGAAGAACACGCCAGTAAGGAATATCTGCAAATCATTCAAGCCCCCTCGACCCGGCGCATGAAACTTGCGGCCCTCTCCCCCACCGAAGTAAAGGACCTGATTTGCCGTTGCCTGGATGTCTCGTCCGTGCCGGATGTGGTCGTGCGGCTGATTCAGCAAAAAGCCGAGGGCCATCCATTTTTTAGCCAGGAACTCGCGTATGCCTTGCGTGATGGGCAATTTTTACGCTTCGATAACGGAGATTGTCGTATCGCAACCAACGTCGATCTCGAAGCCCTCTCCTTTCCCAACACCGTGCAAGGCGTCATCACCAGCCGGATCGACAGCCTGCCCCCGGCCCAGCAACTTCTGCTAAAAGTTGCCAGCGTCATCGGACGAAATTTTGAATTTAATCCTCTCCACGATGTTTATCCAGTCACGGAAGATAAACCTCGTCTCAAGCAACATCTAAAAATTCTCGAAGAATTGGACATTACCGATCTGGAAATCCCCGATCCGAACCTGGCGTACATGTTCAAACACAACATCACCCAGGAAGTCTCCTACGGGTTGCTCCCCTTCTCCATGCGCCAGCAGTTCCACAAACAAATCGCCGAGTGGTATCAGGCCCAATTCAAAGAAGACCTCTCGCCATATTATTTATTGCTCGCCTACCATTGGAGCAACGCAGGAGTAGCCGAAAACGCCGTGGCCTATTTCGAAAAAGCAGGGGAAAAAGCCCTCCGCGGCGGCGCGTACAAAGAAGCGATCAGTGCCTTCAAACAAGCGCTCACCTGGGATCAGCAAATCAAACGCGCCCACGAAACCCCCACCATGTACGTGACCGGGCAAAAAAATATCACCCCGTCAGACTTTCGGCGGGCGCGGTGGGAACGCCAAATCGGGCAAGCCTACATCGGCCTGGGCGAAATTCCAACCAGCTACGAACACCTCAAGCGCGCCCTCGTCCTCTTGGGACGCCCAGAAAACACTGATCCCCTCCCCCTGGCCGGATATATTCTTTGGCAAACCCTAAAACAAATTTATTTCCGCGCCCTGCCAGATCGCGTCGCCAAACTCCCCGAAGACGGACGCCAAACCGTCCTCGAAGCCGCCCGTGTCTACGGCCTCCTCACAGAAAACTATTTTTACCTCAAACAAAACATCCCCCTCATCAACGCCACCCTCCGCACCCTCAATTTGACCGAACGCTCCGGGCACACCCCCGAACTCGCCATGGCCTACGCCAACATGGGCATGTTAATGGGCGTGATCCCCATCCACCCGTTTGCGCGGTTTTACCTGCACCGCGCGTTGGAATCTGCCCAGGCGCTGGACCTACGCCCCCCGCTCGCCTACGTCAACCTGATCATTTCCCTCTACTCGCTCGGCACCGGCGAATGGGCGCGTGTGCAATCCTCCATCGAAGACGCCGTCCGCCTCTACCGAGAGTTGGGCGATCAACGCCGTTTGGGCGAGGCCCTCAGCCTCAAAGCCATCCGCCTACACTTTTTAGGCGAATTTCACGCCAGCAACCAGGTGTACCAAGAACTCAACCAAATGGGCGAAAACAGCGGCGATGTCCAACAAATCACCTGGGGCTTGGACGGGCAGGCCACCAACTTAATCCGGTTAGGCAAACTAAAAGAAGCCCTTGCCCTGCTCGAAAAAACGCAACCCCTCTTTGAAAGAAGCAATGATCGAACCGAAGAAACCGTCTATTACGGCACCCTTTCGATCCTCCGCCTCTATCAAGGGGACCCTGCCACCGCACGTCTCGCCGCGGACAAAGCCCTCATTTTAGGCAGTGGCGATTCCCCCGTTTACTCCGCCCTGGAGGGGTACTCCGGCACCGTCGAAACCTACCTCACCCTTTGGGAAAACAACCCAACTGCCCAAAGCACCCTGGCCCCCCCCGCCTTACAAGCCCTGAAATCCCTCCAAGGCCACGCCAGCCGCTTCCCCTTTGGCACCCCCCGCGCCCTCATCTGGCAAGGGATGTACGAATGGCTCAACGGACGCCAGGATAAAGCCTTCCGCTCGTGGAAAAATGCCGTGGACGCCGCCCAAAAAATCCACCTCCCCTACGAAGAAGGCCTGGCCCATTTCCAAATCAGCCGCCACCTTGCCAAAAGCGATCCGGCCTATCGGGACCATTTGAGCAAAGCCCGGGCCATCTTCCACAAACTGGAAGTACGCTACCCCGATTTGACCGTTTTATAACCATGAACAAAAACGATTTATTAGAAAAACTCGCCCAATCGCGCGCCGATTTTCTTGAACTCCTAGAACCTTTCAGCGAAGAAGACCTGCTTGCCCCCAGCCTCCCCAATGGTTGGAGCATCAAAGACGTGCTCGTTCACCTCCTCCTTTGGGAAGCTGAACTGATCAAATTGCTTTTTCAAGCCCAACAAGGACGCATTCCCCAAACCGCCTTAATCAGCAACGAACCGGACGAAGTGGTCAACGCCCGCTGGTATGCCGCCCACAAAGACCGCGAACTGGAACAAGCCCTCAAAGATTTTGACCTGATCCGCGACCAAACCATTCGCCGGGTCGAAGCCTTTTCCGACACCGATCTCACCAACCCCCGCCGGTTCCGTTGGTCAGACAACAAACCCCTCTGGCAGTGGATTGTATCCAGCACGATAGAACACGAAGAAGAGCACACCCCAGAAATCCGCACCCTGGCGGCAAACCTTCCCACAACATAAAACTTTTTTAACTGCTCAGGCCTACCCTGGTACAAAATTTCGGCTTCTTTCACAGTATTCCGGGTAGAACCAAATTTCCTAAATCCATAGGCGGGAAAAATATCAAAAATTTTTCAGGTATTCCTCTCGTTAAACCCAGCAGAACCCAATAATTGCAATCATTAATACACTCGTCATTCTCTTGCAATTTTTCTATTTGGCTTTTATCATAGCCCCTTCCGACCACACATTTCACCAATGGAAAGCACCAATATTTCCAGGAGGCCGCTATGTCCACCAAAATTCGCAAAAGCACCCTCGTTAACGTTCCCCCCTCCAAAATCTGGCCCATCGTGTCCAATGTCGAAAACATCGCTCAAATCAGCCCCGCCGTCGTAGAAGCAAAAATCACCTCAAACGGGGAACATGGGGTTGGCACTACCTTTGACCTCACCATCGACATGGTTGGGTTAAAAATCAAAGGCTCCAACGAAGTGACCGTTTACGAACAACACTTACGTGTGGCCTGGAAAAGCACCAAAGGGCTGGAAAATTCCGGCGAAATCCGCCTGATCCCGCGCGGCGATGGCACGAACGTCTCCTTCACCGTAGAATATACCGTCCCCGGCGGCGCGCTCGTAGGCAACCTTGCCGACAAATTAGGGCTGGAAAAAGTCAACGAAGACAACGCCCAGGGTATGTTAGATGAACTCAAACGGGTGATGGAAGGCTAATACACCAATTCCCCGCGGACAAACGCCCCCGTTTCCGCCCGTTTCGGCTGGGTGAAAAACCTCGTCGTCTCCCCCAATTCAATCAGTTCCCCGTTTAACAAAAGCCCCGTCCGGTGCGCCAACCGTCGCGCCTGGAAAACATTATGCGTCACCAGCACCACCGTGACCCCGCGTTGGGCGTTTTCCTCGCGCACAATCTCCTCGATCAGGCTCACGTTGTACGGGTCCAGGTTCGCCGTCGGTTCGTCGAGCAGAAGCACGTCCGGGCGCACGAGCAAGGCCCGGGCCAGCGCCACGCGTTGCGCCTCTCCCGCCGAGAGCTTGACCGCGAGTTGGTTCGCGAGGTGGGTCAGCCCCAGTTTTTCCAGCCAGTACGCCTGCCTTTCGGGGGAGAACTTTTCTCGGCGCAATTCCAACCCGTACCGCAAATTTGCCACCACACTCCGCTGAAGCAGAACCGGACGCTGAAAAACGGTCGTCACCCGGCGGCGGATTTCCAGGGGGAGCGCGTCCCGCACGGGGTGGTTCTCGAACGTGATCTGCCCCCCCGCGGGAGGTTCAAGGAAGTTCAATAGTCGGAGCAGGGTACTTTTCCCCGCGCCGCTCGGCCCCACCAGAGCGAGAATCTCGCCCCGCTCGACGGTCATCTCCCGCACGTTGAGTACGTCCCGCCCGTTATACCGTTGTTGGATAGCGGATAACTGATAAATCGGCGTCATTCCGCCCCCCGCGTTTGGAGCCGGTACATCGCAAAATTCGCCACAAATGCCAACGCTAACAAAATAATTCCGAGCGCCAACGCCAGCGCAAAATTTCCCTTGCGCGTTTCCAGCACAATCGCCGTCGTCAGCACCCGCGTTTCCCCCTCAATATTCCCCCCCACCAACATCACCGCCCCAACCTCAGAAATGATACTGCCGAACGCGGCAACGATGGCGGCAAACATCCCTGCACGGGCCTCCGCCAAAATCGTCCAGGCCAACTGCCCGCGCGTGGCCCCCAACGCCCGGACTTGCAGAGGCAGGAGCGGATCAACCGCTTGCACAGCCGTCAGCGTCAGCCCAATCACGAGCGGCAGGGCGATCACGGTTTGGGCGAGAACCATCGCCGTGGGGGTAAACAGCCACCGAAAATCCCCCAACGGCCCCTGATTGGACACAAACAAATACACAAACAGCCCCACCAACACCGGCGGCAAGCCCATCCCCGTATAAATGAGCGGAACCACACACCCCGCCGCGGGAATGCGCTTCGACAACCCCAACCCGACCCCAACCGGAATCCCCAACACGACCGCAAAAAACAACGCCCCCCCCGACACCTGCAACGTCAAACCCACAATATCCAACAATGCCGGGTCGAGGGCAACCAGCAGGCGGAGGGCGTTCGTGAAGGCGTCGAGGAGGGTTTGCATGAAAGGAATGCGTAATGAGTAATGAGTAGGATTCTACTCATTACTCGTTACTTTTTATTTGTTCCGCCATGCCTCAGAATCGGGGTAAAACAGCGGTTGACCGAAGGTATCCACACCAAAATTGCCGATCATTTGTTGCACGTCTACGCTCGTCAGCCATTCGACAAATTGGACGGCGAGGGCGTTGTTGATATTGCCTTTGTCCGGGTTGACGGGAATGACACCGTAGGGGTTGAGGAGTTTGGGGTCCTGATTTTCGGCGATGGACACGCCCCCAACGAGGACTTCGAGATTGGGCAGGTTCGCCTGTTGAGCGAGGAAGGTGCCCCGGTCGGTCAGGGTGTACGCGCCCGATTCGTTTGCGAACGTCAGCGTTTCACCCATCCCCTGCCCGAGGGACTTGTACCACGCCCCGTTCGGGTCGGGGGTGATGCTCGCGGCTTCCCACAGGGATTTTTCTTTGGAATGCGTACCGCTGTCATCCCCACGGGAGGCAAACACGGCTTCGGTTCCGGCAATGGCGGTCAGGGCTTCGGCGGCAGTTGCCATGCCGCGAATCCCGGCGGGATCATCCTTCGGGCCAACGATAATGAAGTCGTTGTACATCACGTCAAGACGTTCCGTGCCATGTCCATCGGTGACGAAGGCGTCTTCGCGGGCACGGGCGTGGACGAGGATCACGTCGGCATCCCCCGCCACTCCGAGTTCAATCGCCTGCCCGGTGCCGACGGCGACGACATCCACGCGGGCGTTGTATTTCGCTTCAAAATCGGGGAGGATGGCATCAAGCAGGCCGGAGTCGGCGGTGCTGGTGGTAGTAGCCAGGCGCAAGACCTGGGGTTCGGGTGCAGTGGTGGGTTCGACGACCACGGTCGGTTCGACGACCGCCGTCGGGGCCACGGTAGGTGTGGCGGATTGGCACGCCGCAAACAAAAAGGCAAAAAAGAGGAAGTAAAGAGAACGAATTTTCACAAAGAGCCTCCAAAAAAGATTTACGTTGTGATAAAATATCATAACGCAGGTATTTTAGTTGTCTCTTTTTTGGATGTCAATCAAGAAATTTTATGGTTCCCCGAAAAGCTCCACATGCCGCGACCGCATAAATGCCAACACTTCTTCGTTGAACTGGTTAAATTTTTTGATATACGCTTCGGCTAACGGTGTTAATTTTGTTCCTCCCCCTTCTTTGCCACCCGTTTGGGTTTCAACAAGGCTATCCCCCAGACGTTCTTCCATCTCATGGATCTTTTGCCAGGCAATCCGGTAGGGAACACCCATCTGC
>JABWBV010000328.1 GCA_013359445.1 Anaerolineales bacterium
AAAGGTTTTGTTTGCAAGAGAAGACTGTCGAAAAATGTGTGTCGTTTGCAAAACGAGCCATAAATTCATCGAGAAAACCTTTAGGGTCTGAGCAGTTACTTTTTCCGAGTAACTACTCAGCCAGGGTGAGGTTTACCCTTTTTTGGGTGAATTTCCTTTCTTAGCCTGAGCTGTTATTTTCCGATAGTATAATCGGCGTCATGCTCGCAATCCGTATAGCAACCCTTGACGATGCCTCCCTCCTGGCCACCATCGGAACTGAGACGTTTTCCGCCACCTTTGCGGCAGACAACACGCCCGAAAATATGGCCCTTTATTTGGCCGCCTCCTTTAGCCCAGAAAAACAGGCGGCTGAACTCGCTGAGGTTGACTCGTTTTTTTTAATTGCGGAAAAGGGTACCATCCCGGTGGGGTACGCCATGCTTAAAAGGGGAAGCACGGAAGCCTGTATATCCAGCGCCCATCCGATTGAGTTGGTACGTTTTTATGTGCGGGCACCCTGGCAGGGGCAAGGGGTAGGGGCGGCGTTGATGCAGGCGTGTCTGGCGGAGGCGGCGCGCCTGGGGGGGGATGGGTTGTGGTTGGGTGTCTGGGAGCGGAACCCGCGCGCAATCCGGTTTTATCAGAAATGGGGCTTTGTGCGAGTGGGCACGCACATTTTTCAAATGGGGGATGATCCGCAGATCGATTGGGTGATGGAGCGTCAAATTGGGCCAAATACACGGGAGGGTTAAGCGCAAAAATTCGTGTACCCTTCCAATTCTTAGGAGAATGAATCGATGACTACTTCGCAGAAACCTCAACTCACCAACTGGCTCCTGGCAGGCCTGATCATTTATGGCGTCGCTGGTTTTTTGAGCGTAATTGCCGCCGCGGCCTCTCCCACCTTGGCCGCGACACTGGTTCAACCTTTCTTTTGTTCCCCCGATGAGCAGGCACGTGTGGAGATTGTCAAAGATGGGAAATACACCATCCAACAACTCTCTTGTGTGACTGCAGAAGGACAAATTGTCCAATCGTTCACGGGGAGTTTCCGCCTGGTTTGGGCGACCTATTGGGTCATCCCCGTGGCAATCCTCTTTTTCTTTGCCCGAAAACGCTACCTCGCGCAAAATAAACACCCCGAACACGCCACCACATGAATGCTCGCCTGATCACCCCATACGCCGTGCTCGCTGGCCTGACGCCCCTCATCCCCATTCCGATTTTAGATGATCTGGTCAAAGGGTTTTTCTACCGGAAATTGGTGCAAAGCCTGGCCGAAGCACATCATCTCGCGTTGACCTCGGAAGAAATCAACGCCCTGGCCGAAGAGCGCAGTAAGGGGTGTGTCTATGGGTGTGTGGTGGGCACGTTTGAATTCTTGATCAAACGGCTGATACGAAAAATCATCTTCATCCTGGAGTGGCGACGCGCAATTGATCTCGTTGCCCATACATACTACGTGGGGTACCTCCTGGATTACGCCTTTGCCCAAGGAAGTTACCCTCCCGGAGACACCGCCCGCGCGGGGCGTTTACGCACAGCTATCGAACAAACCCGCGCGGGCGCCAACACCCACCTGGTTCAACGCGTGGTACGCGACAGTTTCAACCAAAGCAAACAAAAGGTGGTCCAGGCGGTTCAACAACTCACCGAAATCCTGCGGGATATCACCTTTCGGCGGAGTCGCGTTTGGCTGAGGCGGGCGATTGCCGTCCGGTTACGGCGGCGCTTTCCCCGCGTGGCACGCTGGCTGTACCAACGTCTACGCCCCGCAGAGGCCGATCTCGATCAGGTCAACCGAGTGGAAGAGGCCGTCGCAGAAAAAATGGAAGCTGAAGGCCCCCAAGTACGCGCCTCTTTAAACGATTTGATTACACGTTTACAAACCAATCTCGCCCAATTGCCCAAAGAGCATTTTGAAGGACTAGAAAAACAATTCGCCCAAAACTGGCAAATTTCGGGACAAGATGCCGCACCAGCCGCGAAAGGGTAACCAACCCTACCGGATCACCACCGGTAAAAAGACCTGCTGATCCAAAACAAGCGTCTCCAACAAGTAGACCAGCATCCCCCCATCCCCATCGGCCACCGCCAACCGGTTTGACTCCCCCCCCACGCCCACCGCATCACCCGGCGTGTTGAGCGTCTGGAGCGGCAACGGACTCGCGGGATTCGTCACATCCACCGTCGTCAGTCCGCCCCAGCCGTTTGCCACATACGCCGAAGTCCCCCACACGTACACATCCTGCGCGTAGCTCAACAAAAGGCCCCCCAATTCGACGGGTTCCGCCGGATTGCTGAGGTCCACCACCGTCAGCCCATTGTTCCACCGCGCCAGGTAAGCGAGCGTCCCCTGCACCGCCACCCCATACACATTTTCGGTCACAAACGCCCCCACTTCCACCGGCACTGCCGGATTACTGACATCGATAATCCGCAACCCGCCCATCGAGTCTGCGACAAACGCCGTGTTGCCTTGCAACACGACCGCGCGTGCAAAATCGGGCGTGTCGAAAAAGCCAATTTCTACGGGGTGGGTGGGGGTAAAAACGTCCAACACGCGCAACCCCGCCAGGCCATCCGCCACGAACGCGTACCGCCCCGCGAGGGCGATCCCGCTCGCCCAGTCAGGCGTGTCGAAAAACCCAATCTCCGCCGGGACAGCCGGATCGCTCACATCCACTACGCGCACGCCTTCGTCCCCGTCGGCCACATACGCCAGATTATCGACAACGACAACCGCTTCCGCCCAGCCGGGGGTATCGAACTGGTTCAACGGGATCACGTCTGAGCCATTCATCTGCAAGATCGAAACCCCACCCTGCCCATTGGCCGCGAAAATTTTGCCACCGCCCACGAACGCGTCGCGCGGGTTACCCGGCACGGCAAAGCGGGCCACCTCCACCGGGTTGGTCGGCGTCGTCACGTCCACTGCTTTTAACCCCGTCCAACTTTCGGCCAGCCAGATGTGCGTGCCGTTGCTCCCTGTTGCCCAGGTATAGGAAAGGGTTGGGAGGGTGGCGACAAGGGTGGGAACCGCAGGGTTGGCGAGGTTCACCACGCGCAGGCCGTGTTCCAACCCGGCGACGTAGGCAAAACTGCCCGCGACCGTCACCCGCCAGGCCGCCGATAACCCAGTCAAGATGCCGACGCCCACCGGATTTTCCGGGTCGGAGATGTCCACCGTGTGCAACGCCCCACTCGCAAACGTGACCACCAACAAATTTCCGCTCACAAACACATCTTGTGCCTGCCCCACTGGCGAATAATCCCCCACTTCGTTAGGGTCGTTGGGATCGCTGAGGTCAATGACTCGCACCCCGTCAAAATTCGCGGCCACAAACGCATACCCCCCGGACACCGCCACCCCCCAGGCTTCATCCGGGCCAGTATAGGTGCCTTCCAATTCCGGGGCAGTGGGATCGGACACATCGACTACACGCAAGCGAACCCCGCTCGTGACATAGGCGAAATTTCCGGCAACGGCCACATCCCGGCTGGTGCCTACTGCGGTTGTTCCCCCAACTTCCACGGGGTGCGCGGGGTCAGTGAGGGCAATCACGCGCAACCCCGCTTTGCCTGCCGCGGCGTAGGCATAATTGCCGTTGACTGCCACCCCATGCACGAGGTCGGTGAAGGGGGCCGTACGTCCGAGGACGGTTAACGCGTGGGGGTTGGCAATGTCGAACACGGTGAGGGCCGCGCCTTCGCCCGCGTAGAGCCGATCCCCGGATAGGGCCAGGTCGAACACCGGGCCGCCAAAGGACGCAAGCGGTTCGGCTACGGTCACATCGCGGAAGGGCGAGGCGTTTTCTGTTGGGGGAAGGGAGGCGAAGGTGGGCAGGGCGCGCCGAAAGGCACCCAAGATGGGAAGCAGAATGATCAATAAAAAGGAAAAGAGGAGGAGGCGAATTTTCATAGAAAGTGTACCCGTTTGGGCGGGTTTCACGTAAAATCGCCCCCATGAACCCAACCCGTGTTTCTCGACCTTTTCATTTTACTCGTATTCTGCGCCTTTGTTTGCATTTTTTCATCGTGCTCCTATCGATGAGTGCCTGCACCCTGGCAGAAACGCCCGCCCCTACGCTGTCGATAGTCCCTTCGCCCACTGCTTCGCCCACCCAGCCTGAACCGCCGACCCCCCTCCCCTCCCCCACAGCCACCGCGTTACCCCCTTCGCCCACCCCTTTGCCCCCGACCGAGACGCCGCTCCCGCAAGTAGGCGGGCGTTCCATCGGCGACCCCTACGCGCCCGAACTGGGCAACACCGGGTACGACGTGCAACACTACGCCCTGCAACTAGCGCTTGACCCAGCCCAGGTGTTTGTGGATGGGGCCGCCACCATTGAGGCCATTGCCACATTGCATAATTTGGTGGAGCTTTCGCTTGATTTTTCTGGGTTTGACATCCAAACCCTGACGGTGAACGGCTTGCCCGCCACCTACACGCGCGACCGGGGTAAGTTCATCATTGCCCTGCCCGAGCCGCTTGCCGAGGGGCAAGCGTTTACGATGTTTGTGGATTATGCGGGGGTGCCCATTCAGACCGGGTCGCAATATGTCCCGTTTGTCCATCACTTGGGTTTGCAGTTTTTGCCGGAAAACATTTATGCGGTGAATGAGCCGGACGGGGCACATTATTGGTTCCCCTGCAACGATCATCCCCGCGACAAGGCGACGTACACGTTCGAGATCACGGTGCCCGCGGGGTTTGAGGCGATCTCGCACGGGACGCTGATCGAGGAGGTGGCGGAGGCCGAGCGCACCACCTACGTGTGGGATCACCCCTTCCCAATGGCGTCGTACCTCGCGACAGTCGTGGTGGGAAATTACGAATTGCAGGAAACCACGTCCCCGAGCGGGGTACCCATTCGGTATTACTACTTCAACGATGTGCGGGACCCGTTCGTCCAGGCGACTTCGACGACGGGGGAAGCGTTGGATTGGATGAGCGCGCAGTTTGGGGCGTATCCGTTTGAGAGTTTTGGGTTTGTCACCACACGCCTGATCCGGGCGTCGCTGGAAACGCAGACGATGGTCATTTTGTCGGAAAATATGCTCAACGAAGAGACGGCCATCCACGAACTCGCGCACCAATGGTTTGGCGATTGGGTCAGTATGGCCTCATGGGCGGATATGTGGCACAACGAGGGGTTTGCCGTGTACATTAGTTTGATGTGGCAGACGCGGAATAATCCGGGTTCGCTGAACATTTTTATGCAAAACCTGGAGGCGGAGGTGCAACGCGAGGCGAGTGCTGACCCGCTCGGCAATCTGGCCCCGCAACGAATGTTTGGTTTTGACAGTTACCAGCGCGGGGCGTTGATGATTCACACACTCCGCCAAACGATGGGGGATGAGGCGTTTTTTGCGGGGTTGCGCATGTATTTTGAACGGTTTGGCGGGGGCGCGGCGTCCCGTGCGGATTTCCTGGGTGTGATGGAAGAGGCCAGCGGCATGGAATTGGATGCCTTTTTTGACGAGTGGTTGAATGGTTTGTAAACGAAGTTTTTTGAAGTTTTATTCGTGTGCAAACTTACGAATACTTACTTTACAGGGTATTGAATTAATATGAAAAAGAACCTGATCCTATTCACGATTGCCCTTTGCATCCTGTTGCTGATCCCCGTCTTTTTTCTCACGCGCGGGAAAACCTTCCCCGGCGGGGTGGACGCGGTGCGGGGGAAAGCCCCCTCCCTGCCGATTTCTGATCTTCTGACCCCGGAAGAAACCCTGGCCCAAGATCTGGCCCTTTCTGCCCCGCGCGTGCTGGACCTGACCACAGGCAAAAAGTCTGAGGTGTTTGCCATTCAGCGCGTGGGGATGGATTTTCCGGCGGGGTTGGAAGTTTGTACGCATCAGGATTGCCGTCAGGTTGAGATTTATCTTTGGGCGGAGAATGCAACAATTACGACATTGGTCAACGTGGAAACGCGTGAGGTGTTGACGGTGTTGTATCAGCCCGGATTTCGCCCGGCTCTTTCGGCCCGGTTGATCGAGCGGGCAACGGCGATCATTCAGGCGGCCCCGGAAGTGGCGGAGGCGCTAGGGTATGCTCCCGCGCTGGAAGACATCGCCCCCATGCAAGGGGATTTGCTTGGATCGTCGTGCAATGGAACGCACATTTGCGCGTCGGCGACGTTTCATTTGGGGGACCGCGTGCTGTGGGCGACCGCAGACCTGACCGAGGATCGTTTTGCGGGGGTAGCGTGGTCGGCGGCGTCGGCGGATGAGCGCAGTGCGACGATGTTTGTCCCGGAGGGGTGTCCCTTGCCGGGGTCGGTGGTGCGGGAGGGCTGGAGTTTAAGTTACGAAAACACCCCCACGGACGGGCTGAGGGTGTTTCAGATTTGGTATAACGGGGTGTACATGGTCAAAAGCATCAAACTCCCGGAATGGCATGTGCAGTACAACACGTCCGGGTTTTTGGATTACACGGGGTGTGGCGGGCAATCCGGTGGGAATTACATTGGCCCATACGGGGAAACGCAAATTCTGGACTTGCTGGATGCCGAAAATAATGTGATTGGGTTTGAGGTGGTTCAGGATTTTCGGATGCTCAGTTGGGGGTTTACGTGCAATTATCGGTACGATCAACATTTTCAGTTTTTCACGGATGGCCGGTTTCGAGTGGTGCAGGGGGCTTATGGCAAGGGGTGCGGGACGTTGGCTTTTTACCGGGCGATTGTGCGGATGGACCTCGCGCCCAAGGGAGATTTGAACGATAATTTTGCCTATTGGGATGGGGCCAAATGGGTGGATGTGTTGACCGAGGATTATCGCGTGCCCTATCAGGAAACCGCCCACGGGCCTCACCTGACCACGCCCGAAGGGTACGCGTGGAAAGTGTATGATGCCGATGGGACGGGGTATTTCATGCAGTTGGACGCTGGGCAGTTTGGCGATGGCGGGCGCGGGGATAACCCGTTTGTGTACGTCACCCAACACGAGGCGGCGGAGGGCGATACGGATATGCCCTTAATCGGGGCGTGCTGTAATACCAACCACGTACAAGGCCCGGACGAATTTTTGAATAACGAGAACGTTCGCAATCAAAACCTGGTGCTGTGGTATGTCCCGCAAGCCATGACCGATGCCGTGAACAGCGAGGATGGTTTTTATTGCTGGACCGTGTCCGGGGAACCCACGCCCGAAACGTACCCGTGTTTCATGGGGCCGATGTTCCATCTCATTCAACCCGTCCAGCCCCCGGTATACACGGAGCAGACCTTTTTCCCGCTCATTCAAAAGTATGATCCTCTTGCCGTTGAACCCTAAACATAAACGGGTATAATAAAAAAATCCCCCATCGTTTCTTCAATTTTTGAACCCGGAGGTTCCTTATGCAAAAAAACAAACTTGTTCGGTATGCTGTGATTGGCGTACTCCTCATGTGGGCCGTGCTGTTTGCGACCCAAAGTGGCCGGCAACCCATCCTTTTTGGGGTGGAAGGGGCACGCGGCAAGTCGCCAGCGCTTCCCCTCACGGATAGCTTAACCCCCGAAGACACCCTGGCCCAAGATTTGGTCCTTTCGGACCCACGCGTGCAGGATATGACCGTCGGCAAACGCTCAGAAGTTTTTGGTGTAGGCGACCCCGGTTTCCATGTCCCTGCAAGTAGCGCCGAATGCTTTGAGGCCAATTGTCGTTTGGTGATGATTTACCTCTGGGACGAAGATACAACCATTTCTTCCATTGTCAACGTCGATACCCGCCAGGTGATTGAAGTGCTCGAAATGCACGGGGTCCATCCGGGTCTCAACACGAAACAGATGGCCCGCGCGGTAGAAATCATCTACAATGCCCCAGATGTAGCGGA
>JABWBV010000329.1 GCA_013359445.1 Anaerolineales bacterium
GTCTTTCATTGAACACTCTAAAGTCCAAGAGCAAGGCTCGCATTGGCTCACCCTCTTCGATAAAAATTCGGATGAAGCCTTCGGGTTGCGCCAGGGTTAGTGCAAGTTCCAACGAGGGAAAGGCTTTGGTTGAGTCTCCCCGAGTCTGATATGCCAGCGCCTGTACGATCAGGATTTCCAGCATACTCCCCATTCTGTTTTGCGCTTCGGCTCCCCTTAGAAGCCTCTCTAGGAGGCTCAAAATCTCAACCATCACGGACTCTGTCCGTTTATTCTGATATTCAGCAAGAAGTACCCGCGCCAGGGTCAGATGTTCATATTCGCGCATATAGCGAAGCGCCTCATCCCCTGAGAATCCCTGTTCCCGCACCCATGCACTGGTTTTGGACAGGCGTCCTTGCTTGAGATAAATTCTCACCTTGCGGGCCTCAATAGGACGGGTGTTGGGGATGAGCGACTTGACGTAAAACCGTTGCGCTTCAGCCAGGTGTTCCAGCGCGGCGTCGAAATCGCCCTCTGCCTCTTTCAAACGCGCCTCCGCGAGGCAACGGCGATAGGGCCAGTCCCGCAGGGTGGACAGGGGGCCGACCTCCAGGCTTTTCTGCAAGTGTTGGGCCGCAGATTCGTCCTCGCACCTTTCATGGTATAGGAGCGCTAACCCCAAATGGTGATGGGCAATGACGCGCTGAGCTTCATTTTCATGGGCGGAAGCAAGTTGCAAGGATTCTTGATAGGTTTTTAAGGCTTCGCGTAGATGCCCCTGTGCGATCAGGATATCCGCTTTCCCTGAGCCACTGGCAATGGCAAAAATGACATTGCCAGCTTGCTGTGAACTGTCAATCCAGGTGCTCATGGACTGGCAGGCCGCATCTAGATCACCATTGGCCCAGTAGGTGCCGCCCAGAATTGCCTTGGTTTGGGCGCGGAGGAAGGGTTCTTCTTCGGGGACAAGGTTGAGGGCAAGTTCCGCGTACTTTACCGCCCCCGGAAAGTCCCCCAGCGATTGAGCATTGTAGGTGCGTGCAAGCGCGATCCGCGCGGGTAGGGTGCGAAATTGCGCGTCAACGGCGATCACCATTTCATCTGTTGGGTTTTCCAGACACCGTTCCGCCTCGCGCAGACGGGACTCGCTGGCCTCCACTTCACTCATATCCATGTATGCCCAGGCGATTTGTGTGCAGAGGACGGGCCGCACGCGGATTAACGCTTCGGGTAACTGTTTCACCCATCCCAGCCAGGCGGCTGTCTGAAAACTTTCGTTCATCCCCTCCCAGAAGATTTCCGCCAACCGCGCCGCCCGACTGAAATCTTGGGCCGCGATGGCATGTTGAAATGCATCAGCCGCCTCGCCGTTTGCTTCATACCACGCACTGGCACGGAGATGATATGTGGCAATCGCTTCGGAGGTCCGGCTTTTTTGCAATCGCTGGCGCAATAAACTTCCAAAGAGGTGATGATACCGATACCATTGTCGCTCGTTGTCCAAAGGGACAATGAACAGGTTGGCACGTTCGAGATGTTCTAGGGTGTCCTGCCCAAAAGCCGAAGCATCGGCGAGCACAGCCTCACAAAGCGAACTACACATGCGGTCAAGAATGGAGGTTCCCAGCAAAAAGTTCTGAACCTTTTCAGATTGCTGATGGAAAACTTCTTCCACCAGATAGTCCAACACAAAATGATGACCGCCGCCAAAGGATTTTATAAAATTAGTCGTGTCTCCCTGTCCCTGCATCGAAAGGGCGGCTAATTGCAGTCCGGCAATCCACCCTTCCGTGCGCGTTTCCAGGATGGAAATGCTTTCGGCGGAGAGGTTCAAGCCCATCCCTTGATGGAGAAATTCAGCCGCTTCAGAGGGGGTGAAACGCAGGTCAACAGCCCGTAATTCAGTCAACTGGTTCCGGGCACGTAAGCGGGCCAGGGGCAGACTGGGATCCTCCCGGGTGGTGATGACCAGGTGCATTTGGGGCGGTTTGTGCTCGACCAGAAAAAGGAGAATATGATCTATCGCTTTGACATCGAGGAGGTGGTAATCGTCGAGGATAAAGAGAAAATTGTCCGTGAGGGTGGCGATTTCATTCAAAAGGGGGGTGAGTATCGCTTCTATGGGCGGTGGTTGTGGGGATTGGAGGACCCCTAACACGCCTGTGCCGATACTTGGCGTAACCGTTTGCAACGCCGCGATGAGGTATGTCAGAAAACGTGTGACCTCCCTATCCCCTTCATCCAACGATAGCCAGGCGATAGGCCGCTGACAATCCGTCACCCATTCGCTGACCAACGTGGTTTTCCCAAACCCGGCGGGTGCGGTGATCAGGGTCAGTTTGCGTCCCGAAGCGAGACCCTCATTTAGCCGTTCCAGCAGGCGGGCACGGCTCACCATATTGGGCCGAGGCGGGGGAATATAGAGTTTCGTCGCGAGAATTGGCGTAGACATCACTCAATCATCATTTGTCTGAACCCGAGTTTAAAAGGCTGTGAAAATTTTTCGCTACTGACATTGGTTCTTGCCCCCCTGTCTCTCCAGTCCCACCCATACCGTCAGCGTAATCGAGTTTATACTCCGCGAATATTTAGTGAAGGCGAGATTTGGATTGGCAATCGCGGTGACGGAATGAGTGGATGTGTATATAAATGGAACCTTTTTCTGTTTTGGTAACTCATGTTACGCACGGACTCGGTGCGACGCACTTGACCCTAGAGAAAAGCCAGGATTAAGACTTCGGAGCCGGAATAAAAATTACTCGGAAGTGCCCTTGCGTAACATCAGTTGGTAAGTGTACCATGTCCGAGAGGACAGAAAAGGTACCTCGCTGAGCAGTTACGGCGCTAAAACCGTTTCAACCAATGGCACCCCCAAAAGAGCCGCTCCCGCGCAGGCACGGTGGTGAAGGCTGGCAGTCGTTTGCCCTTCAAACCGCGCGAGTCCCACCCCTTCGTGAATCGCCTGGACCAATCGCGCACTGATAGCCTTGTGGGTGGACATCCTGGTCGGACAGGCCATTGAAAGGTTATTCCCCCACTTCGCTGGATGACCCTAACTTTTATATTGTGCCATAGCCTCATCCGCAAAAGGTCGGGAACTTTGGCGGTAAATATCCGCCATTTTGTCCATGTCCAGCGGAATACGCCGGAACTCCAGACTGACCTGCATCCCGTTCACCGTCAGGAGGGCATACTCCGCCCACGGATCGAGCAGGCCCCGGTCACCGGATTGCTCGTGGTTGTACGCCACCCCCACACTGCCAGGGTTGAAGAAGAAGTTCTGGCTGTCACGCAAACGCCGGGTGAATTGCATGTGCACATGGCCTCCGGTCAAAAGATGATCGGTATAGGGCTTGAGCATTTCTTGAAATTCATTCTCGGGGGTGGTCGGGAGCAAAACTTGGTCGAACGAGGTGGGCGAACCGTGGAAGGCGAGCAGACGCCGTCCCTGACCCAGATCAAGTGCTACCGTGGGTTGAAAAGCTCGGATAAACGCCCGGTCATCCTCCCTCAGTTGGCTTAATGACCATGCCCGCACGAGGTTTAACTTCTTGCGCCGCTCGTCCGAAATAAGCTCAGCATCCGTTTCAACGCCGGATAACAACCACGCGTCGGAATTGCCCATCACAATCGGCCCATTTATCTCCCGCAGAAGGTGGACGGTTTCGCGGGGTTGCGGCCCGCCCTGGATCATGTCGCCGTTGCAGACGACGAGGTCATACGCCGTAAGTTTGAGGTCTTCCAGCACGGTTTCCAGTGCAAAGGCATTTCCGTGAACGTCCGATAGTACAACAACTTTCATGTGCTTATCGCTCCTTGAAGGTGATCTTCCTACAATCCTAACGTATTGGTGATGAAAAGCAAGAGCAGGAGATTCCCCGTCATCAGACCTGCTGTTACGGCGCGATGTTCGTTGCCAGAGAGTTTTATGCTACTTTGATAATAAAAGATCGCGCCCCCCATGACAAGCACGAGTTCGATCCGCGTCCAGGCGCGAGTGGGTGTAAGCGGCATGAATCAGCACTCCGCCAACCGAAACCCTAATCACCCTGTCCGGGTTCGGCGATATTTTCGCTGGCCCGCTGACCGGGAAACGGTTGGACGTGAAGGTGTGTGGGTTCGGTAATCTGGTGATGGATCAGGTAACGGTGTCTGAGTTCACCACCCAAGTTTCTGGCTCGGGCGATGTGCAGGTCGCCGATCTGCAGGCCAACACGGTCGCAACCCACAGTAGTGGTTCGAGCGATGTCACCCTGCACGGAAAAGTCGAGACGCACACCCTCAAAATCAGCGGCTCTGGGAAAGTATTGGCAGAAAATCTGGAAACGACCACGAGCCTCGTCGAGGTCAACGGCAGTGGCGAGGCGCGCCTTTGGGCACAAGGCACGCTGGAAGTCGAAGTAAACGGGAGCGGCGAGGTGGCGTACTATGGCAATCCGCAGGTTGAGATTATCAAAGGAGCGGCGGAGGATATCCGTTCGTTGGGCATGAAGTAATTCCCCGTTTCATAGCCATATGAAACGACCTTGAGCCATGCCCAGTTTAGACCGGCGGCATGGCTCAAGGTCCTTTTTGTCGAAAAGAGTCTTTTATGTTTTATCAAATTGAGTCGGCAGAAGACCCATTGGCGATCTCGTTGAAAAACATTTCTGTAACCGAAAATTTTTCCGCTTCTTCCTGGCATCCCGTCCAATAAGGCCTGTGTTGTTAAAAAAATTGATTGACGCCGCGACTACTTAGCGAACACAATATTTCAGAGCAAAAACGCCCAACCTTCGCTTGGCGTTTTACTTCGAGGTTGTATCAGAATTTTCCCTTATACTTTCACTAATCACACTTATCAGAAATTGGAAATTAATCGACACGAGGGGGCACAAAGTCAAAGCAAAGGTATACATCCCCATAATTGACTTTGCAAAGGTTGTGTAGTATACCGCATTCGGCAACCTGGACCATGACAGAACCAACCCCAACCCCCTCTCAATATCTCATCTCAAACACGCACTACCGCCGTTCCCAGCCCGCTTTACCGACGATTTTTATTTTGCACGGCTGGGGCAGTTCGTCCGAGCGGTGGGGTGGCGTCATTGAGGAACTGGCGCGCGCGGGCTATGAGGTGCTGGTGCCCGATCTGCCGGGCTTTGGGCAAAGTGTGCCCCCGCCCGTGCCCTGGAACGTGGAAGAGTACGCGGCCTGGGCGCATACGTTTTTGGAGGCGCTAAACGTGCATCCGCGGTTGATCATCGGGCATTCGTTTGGCGGACGGGTGGCGCTCCGTCTATTGCAAACGCACCCGGAGCGCACGAGCGGTCTGGTGCTGTGTGCCAGTTCGGGCCTTAAACACGCCAAAACGCTTAAACAACGGGTGGCGTATGGGGCGGCCAAAGTGGGCAATCTCTTTTTTTCGCTCCCTGGCCTCTCGGCCCTGCGCGCGTTTGCCCGCCGAGTCCTTTACCGGAGCATTGGGGAGTACGATTATTTCCGCACCAGCGGCATCATGCGCGAAACCTTCCAACGGGTCAACGAACATGACATTGCCCCTGGCCTGGAGGGGTTTACGTGCCCCACGCTCATCCTGTGGGGCGATCAAGACAAAGCCACCCCGCTCGCCGACGCCCACCGTTTTCACGCCCTCATCTCCGGTTCCCGTTTGGAAATTTTTCCCGGTGCGGGGCATCGCTTGCCCTACGAGCGAACAGCGGAATTTTGCAAGTCCGTCACCACTTTTGCAAAAGAACTTGACGGCGCGCAAAGAAATTCTTAGGCGCGGCGGGGGATGGAAATTCACTAAAATTCCCACACCTACCCCGCCCTACAAATTCCGATCCCCGCCCTATGCGCTACCTCCTGACTGCTGTCCTCTTCTTTCTCTGGCTCCCCACTGTCCTTCAGGGCTTGCTTTACCATACCTACCTTTGGCAATTAAAAGAATACCGCCTCGACCGGATGTTGGATTTTTACCAAACCAACCGCCGGATGATCCTACGAAATACCCTGGGATGGGTGGGGTGGAGCCTCGTGAGTCTGGTTTTTCCGGTTGTGGGGATGCTGGGCCTGGCAGGCTTGGCTCTGCTCGTGGGACGCCAATTTGAACGACATCAACTGTCTCGCCCGGTCTTGACGGGCAAAGCGATCCTGACCCTCGCGGGGGGCGGGATCACGATCCTGATCCTATTGACCGGCCTGGTCACCTTCCGCGCACTTTGGTGGGTGCTCCTCCCCGGCGGGGAAACGCTCTCCCCGGAAATGCAAACCCTCACGCGGGGGTTTGTCCTCTTGCGGGCCCTGATCCCCGTCTTCGTCGCCCTCACGGTGGGGGTAATCTATCTGCCTTCGGAAATCCAAAAACGCCGCATCATCCGTCGGGCGATGGGCAAAGTCACCGCGGTCCACCCGCAAAACATCATCGGTATTACGGGCAGTTACGGCAAAACCAGCACCAAAACCTTCCTGACCACGCTCCTGACAGCCAAATACCCCACCTTTTCCACGGCGGGCGGTACCAACATCAACATCGCCATCGCCCAACAAATCCTGCGTGATCTGAAACCCGCGTCCGCTTTCCCCGCCCTGCCCGGCGCGCCCAATCCGGGCGAACTGCAAATGGTGGTCGAAATGGCCGCATACACCAAAGGGGAAATCGCCAACATCTGCCGCACCGCCCCGCCCAACATCGGCATATGGCTGGCGGTCAACGAGCAACATTTGAGCTTGTTTGGGGGTATCGAAGGTACGGTAGAAGCCAAATACGAGTTGATCGCCGCCCTGCCCCCCGATGGCCTCGCCATCCTAAATGGCGACGACCCCCGCGTGATGGCAAAATGCGCCGCATGGCCAGGCCGTAAAATCACCTTCTCCCTCCAAGACCCTACCGCCGATTATTACCCGACCGACGTCCGCGTGGAGCCGGAAATGCTTCATTTTACGATTCCGCGAATCGGCGATTCAGCGAGTCAGCAAACCGACCAATCCACTCCAAGTACACAATTTTCCGTTCCCCTCGCGGGACGCCACAACCTCTCCAATTTGCTTGCCGCCATCGCCGCCGCACACGCGGTCGGGATGTCCCTGCCCGAAATTGCGGAAGCGGCCAAAGCCATCCGCTCTCTGTCGGGCACACTCGCCCCGCGCAAAGGGCGCAAAGGGACGGTGCTGATCGACTCCAGCTATTCATCCAACCCGACCGGGGTACGTGCCGCGCTGGATTACCTTGCCATCTTTGAGGGGAAAAAGAAGGTGATGCTGTTCCCCGGCATCATCGAGCTGGGGGAAGAATCCGACCGTATTCATCGCACGTTGGGGGTGGAGATCGCGAAGGTGTGTGATGTGCTCATTCTGATTAAAGAAGAGTTCGCGGAGCCGTTGGTTGCCGGGGTCAGTTCGTCCCCCGATGCCAAGACAGAGGTTTTGCGAAATCTGGACGCGGGGGAGATTTTTCAACGCCTGGAGCGCCTCGCCGGACGGGAGACGGTGATTCTGTTTGAAGGGCGGGGGACGGGGAGATTTTTGGAGGGAATGGCAGACGACGCAAAAACTTTCAGGGATGTGGGCTAATCTCTGATAAAATCGAGTAGCCAATCAATTTTCGCTTAAGACCCACAGGTCCCCACTTAATGGAATTTATATGAGCAATAATGAAATGAACCCAACTCAACCGATGGCAACGCTGGGGGGTGGATGTTTTTGGTGTCTCGAGGCCGTGTATGATGACTTGCGCGGGGTGACAGATGTTGTATCCGGGTATGCCGGGGGGCATGTGCCGCACCCAACCTACGAGCAGGTGTGTTCCAAAATGACCGGGCACGCGGAAGTGATTCAGGTCACGTTTGACCCTGCCAAAATCAGCTTTCGGGAAATTCTGGAAGTGTTTTTCACCATTCACGATCCGACCACCCGTAACCGGCAGGGCAACGATGTCGGGCCGCAGTACCGTTCGGCCATTTTTTATCACGATGATGAACAACGCAAGACTGCGGAGGCGGTGATGCAAGAGGTGGAAGCCGCCCAACTTTGGCCCGCTCCGTTGGTGACGGAAGTGACGGCGTTGGATACTTTTTATCCGGCAGAGGCCTATCATCAAGAATATTTTAAAACGCATCCAAATGCGATGTATTGCCAGCTGGTGATCGCGCCTAAAGTGACAAAATTTCGTAAAAAGTATTTGGATAAGTTAAAGAAGTGAGGGTTAGTTTGTTGTAATTGCTCACGCGCAAATGGGTAAAGCTCGAAAAAAAGGATGAAAGGGGGAGGTACATCCCCCCTTTCATCCTTTTTTCGGAACTTCCTTCTCTTGGTGCGTAGGTATGGTTTGTTCGTTGACCGCGTTGATGAGGCGTCTATGATCCCTTCCCCTGAATCTTCCACTTCCCCCAAATGGGGGCCGACCATGAAATTATTGGCCGGGCTGACATTTGTCGCGGTGGTGGCCGCAATGTTGGTGCAGTTCCGCAACATTCTTGGGCCTCTATTATTGGCGTTTATTTTGTCGTATGTGTTGCACCCGCTTGCCAATTGGATGAGCAAATCCACGCGGCTATCGTGGCGAGCCTCGGTGAACCTGATCTTTTTGGTCATGATCTTGGCTGTGATCGGGTTCTTCACCGTGACGGGGGTGGCGCTGGTTCAGCAGGCGACCAGTCTTTTTGACATCGTGCGGGATTTTGTGGAAAACGACCTGGAGCAATTGCTCATCAATTTATCTACACAAAGGTTCATTTTGTTTGGGGCCATTTATGTGGACATGAATCAAATCCTGGGGCAATACGATGTCCAGTCGTTGGTGAACCAGGCTTTGGGGGTGATCCAACCCGTGTTGAGCCAGACGGGCGGCTTGTTGAGTTCGCTCGCCTCCAGCACCTTGTCCAGTCTGGGGTGGGGGTTCTTCATCTTTTTAGTCTCTTACTTTACGCTCGCCGACGCCGGACAGGTGCCCGATATGCTGGCGGGCGTGGAAATCCCCGGTTACAACGCTGATCTGCGGCGATTGGGGCGGCAGTTGGGGCGGATTTGGAACGCGTTTATGCGCGGGCAATTGGTGTTGTATGTGGTTACGGTAATTTCTTCTTTTATTTTGTTGACGACCCTGGGGGTGCGGAATGCCCTGGCGTTGGCGTTGCTGGCAGGAGGGGCGCGGTTTGTTCCCTACGTGGGGCCGTTTATCACCTGGACGGTCTCTGGCGTGGTGGCGTTTTTCCAGACGAGCAATTATTTTGGGCTAGAAACCTGGCAATATGTGTTGTTGGTGATCATCGCCTCGGTAATTTTGGATCAGGTATTTGATAACATCATCACTCCCCGGCTCTACGGTTCGACGCTGGGGGTTCACCCGGCGGCGGTGTTGGTTGCGGCAATCATCGCGGCGAACCTGTTGGGCATCATTGGGTTGCTGTTGGCCGCCCCCGTGTTGGCGACGCTTACACTCTTTTCGCGGTACGCTGTCCGCAAAATGCTCGATCTTGATCCCTGGCCGGAGCCGGAAACCCAAGAAGAAATGGCTTTTCCGGGGGTGCCCACGGCGCGGCGAGCCATTGCGTGGTTGAAAACCAGACGCAATCTGCCCCAAAAACCCGCGAAAAAATGAGACTCTCTTTTTTGGGGGAAACATGTCATTAACACCCTGTGCGGAGTTCGTATTCCGAACTTCAGAGGCTTTGCGTCGTCGAAGGGTGCGGGTCTGGCAGAAATTCGCTTGATAACCCTTGCATGTACACAGTGAGGAATCACCGCTTGTTTTAAGTTGGATAAATTCTTATAATGCGTGAAATTTGTGAAAGGAGTTGACATAATGAAAAACGCCCCTGAACCTCAAACCGATACCCTGGCAGAAACCGAAAACTACCTCGTCTGGGTTGCTGATGAACCCGATGGCGAACGCACTTACCATCTCGAATTGGGCAACTTGACTGTCCACTTTTTCCATGAAGAATGGGACGAGTTCCTTGAGTTGGTCAAAGGCTTGAAGAAGGGTAAATAAGGTAACTGCTCAGGCGTATGGAGAGAATCCCCGAACGCTCTACTCTGGGCTAAATGGTTACCAAGTAAATAGGGTCGTCAAGGTAATTTTTTTACCTTGACGACCCTATTTATATTTACGCCTCTTCGGTTTCTTTCCTTTCCGCCGTTTGTTTACGGCGTTGGGGTCATGGTCAACGTTGGGGAGGGCGTCGGGGTGAGGGTGATGGTCACCGTGACGCTGGGGTTGGGGGTACGGGTTTGCGTGGGGGCGGGGTAAGCGCGCTGGGTGGGGGTGGGCGAGGGGGGCAGAAAATCAGCGTCGCCGGGAAGCCGGTTCCGGGTGACGCGATCCACATATTGTACGGCGTAGGGACATCCGACGGGGAAGCGGGTTTTGACAGTGTCCCACTGGATGAGGGTCCGGTCGGCGGTCCAGGCCGCGCGCATCGCGTAGGTCAGGCATCCCGGTCCGGCGTTGTAATTAACGAGGGTGAACCGCCATAAATCTTCATACGAGGCCACGGCTCCCGGCGCTTT
>JABWBV010000330.1 GCA_013359445.1 Anaerolineales bacterium
AAGAAGAGTTCGGGGGAGGCGGATGAGATCACAAAGCGTCCGAGGTCGAGGTGGGCGGCGTAGGGGGGGAGGGGAGCGGGGGAGAAAAGGGGAGAAGGAGAAGCGGAGAAGAGGGGAAGAGGAGAGGAGGGGAGGGGCGCGCGGAGGCGGAGGGTGTAGTTGACTTGATAGGTATCCCCGGCGGCGATGTGGGTTTTGATTTGGGCGAGGGCGGTGTGGTAGGCGGAGGGAGAAGAGGAAATTGCCAATTGTGAATGGTCAATGATCAATTGTGAATTAGGAATTGGGAATTGACCATTCACAATTGGCAATTCATACAGGCCAAACCACAGCAACGGTAACCCTTCGACGGGCGGGTGGGTGAGCATGGCGGGGTCGAAGGCGGGGGCGGCTTCGTAGGCGAGGAAGCCTGCGGCCCACAGACCGCTTTGAGTTACGGCGCGGTCTATTTCATGCAGGGCGGGGAGGATGTCCGCGAGGGTGTGGATTTCGAGGACGCGGACGGGGCGGGTGAAGGTGCGCCAGGTTTGGGTGGTGGCGTCGAGGAGGTGGAGGGTGGGGGACATGGGGGGATTGTCTCACAAGTTGAAAAATAATTTATTCGGGAATGGTTTTTCGCGGATAAGACTTTCCATGTATAATCCTGCCTCGTGTCTCAATCGCTTTTGCAAATCCTTCTCCAATAAACCCAGACTGTATTTGAATGAAAAAAATTATTTCTAGCTTGACGGAAAATATGATCAGCCAACTGGCTCAAGATGAAACTGGCAAGCGGCAGTATTATCGTCCCGTTTATTCATTGCATAAATGGTGGGCGCGGCGGCCAGGGGCACTCTTTCGCGCAATCTTGCTTGCCGTACAAAAAAATAACCGGGAACTCTTTGCGCTGGCGGCAGATGGCTCCATTTCGCCCAGAAGTGACTACTTCCAGGACCATGATTTGGAAGAGATGATTGTGCTTGACCCTTTCATGGGGGGCGGAACCACGCTGGCAGAGGCGAATCGGCTAGGGGCAAAAGTGATTGGGTGCGATCTTAATCCAGTGGCGTACTGGGTTGTACGAGAAACACTCAAACCCATTGATTTGGAAAAATTGGAAACCTACTATCGCCAACTCGAAAAAACGGCTGGACAAAAAATCAAAGATCTGTACAGGACAAATTGTGGGAAATGTGGCCTCGAACAGGATAGCTTGTATTCGTTTTGGCTCAGGTCGGTGGAATGTCCCTATTGTGGGCATGAGGTCTATTTATTCAAACGTTGCCTGCTTAATGAGGGGCGTAGTCGTAACAAGCCGCCCTCCCTTGAAAATCCTGCCACCGTTTTTTGTCCGGCTTGTTTCCACCTCAATGAATGGAGTGGCAAAGGACAGTGCGTATGTAGGGCTTGTCAAACGCCGTTTAATCCCGAAGCAGGTTCATACGATCAGGGATATTTTTCTTGTAACCATTGTGGACAGGCACAAATTCAATTAGTGGAGGTCATGCGTGCGGGGAAAAAGCTAAAAGAAAAACTTGTCGCGCTGGAATACCGGTGCGAAACTTGCCACGAACGCCTTTATAAAGCCCCAGATAGGCAAGATCGAGAAAAACTGGAGGCCCTGACCCGGAAATTCGAGGAAAATAGAGAGAGCCTGATTTTTCCTCGGCAGAAAATCTTGCCAGGGGCCTCCTCTGTTCGTTGGCGACTGCATAATTTTGAGCATTACTATGAAATCTTCAATCCCCGCCAGTTAATCGCCTTCAATCTGTTGTTCGAGGGCATTCAAGCCATTCCAGAAGAAGAGTATCGGCGCGCACTCATTACTATCTTCTCCAACGCGCTCGAATACAACAATATGATGACGCCTTACAACTATCCGCACCGGAAGTTGCACCATCTTTTTAATTATCATGCGCTGCCACTGACCACGACGCCTGTCGAAAACTCTGTCTGGGGTGTGGGGACGGACGGGGCTGGAACGTTCGTGAATTGTTACCGGCGGTATGTGAATGCGAAACAATATTGCCGCGTGCCCTTCGATAAATATAAGGATAGCGCGAAGACTGTAAAAACTATCCATGCAAAAACAGAACATATCGAAGCGCAGTTTGTTTCTTCCTTTGAAGAATTGAAAACAACGCCACGTGGCACGCTGTTGTTTTGCGGCGATTCATCCTCTTTACCTGAAATTCCCGACGAGTCGGTCGACTTTGTAATCACCGACCCCCCCTATTTTGACAGTATTCATTATTCTGAACTCTCCAATTTCTTTTATGTCTGGCTTGCCAGTTTAATTGACCATCCCTCCTTTACCCAGGAACATGTCCCCACGGAAGAGGAAGCGATTGTCAACAATGGCATGGATAAAGGGGAGGCCGAATACCAAAACTTATTAATGTCCGTTTTTAAAGAAAGTGGGCGTACCCTCAAAAAAGATGGAAAGTTGATCTTCACCTTTCACCACACCAAATGGCGAGCCTGGTGGACCGTGTTAAATGCCATTTTAGGGAGTGGCTTTCGTGTGATCGACTCTTTCCCGGTACTCAGCGAATACAAAGTCAACCCCCATATCCGCAATAAACAATCGTTAGATATGGATTTGGTGTTAGTGTGTCAAAAACAAGCCCTCCCCTTTGAACCCCTATCCCAAGCCCCCCTGGACATTTTGGCGCGTGCCGCCCGTTCGCTCCCCCCAAACAACATCCATGCGACCAACAATAAACTATTCTTACATTTTATGGGAGAGCTATTAAGAACAGCCAGTTCCCTCAAAGGCGATGGCGATCTATCCTATGCCTGGTTTGAAAATGCCCTTCTGCATTTTGATGATTTTTTGGCGAAAATTAAAAACCACAAACTTGAAATGGGTTCTTCCCCCTATTCCATAAAATCGTATGAACAATTGAGATTGCTAGAGGAGAAGGAAAAATATGGCTGAGCACAAAAGCCCTCGGTTACGGACGGTCGAAAAAATCAAACCCCCTTACCCGCTTAATCAATTTCCGGCTGGTTTTGGGGTGAATTTGGGAAAAGAGATCGTCTACGTTTTAGCCACGAAAAATACGCCTGAGATTGCCGGTCCCGAATGGGAACATATTTTTGCCAACTGTGTTGGCGCAGTCTGGAAACCCTCCAATGTTGGCTTAGATGACATTGTTCTGGGGAATTGTGCCTGGAGTGCCAAATCCATAAAAACCTCGAAACCCCACACACAGAAAATGGTGCGTCTCATTTCAGGCCGGAACTCCCCATCCTATTCTTATGATCAGAAAAATTTAGATGTAGACCCACAAATCATTGGAGACCTGGTACTGGAAATTTGGAACAGCCGTGTCGATTCGCTCCGTGCAAAATTTTCCCATTTACGCACGGTAGTTCTCATTAAATCGAAAGACCTGACCGAATTAGCCGTGTTTGAGTTCGAGACGGTTCTCTACCCCCTTGACCAATTTGTCTGGCAGGAGAACGAAGAAGGCAACCTGGAGGGTTTTCATAAGGCCACAAAAATTCATCGTTTTACCTGGCAACCCCATGGCTCACAATTCACCATCATCGAACCTGTCCCTGATGATTGCCTCTTGATCAAAATCAATAAACCCCCCAGACTGGATAAAGGCGAGGTATTAAAAACCTTGGGCTATGAAGATAGTTGGATTACCGTAACGCGGCGTAATCAGACCAAGCCAACCCTTTGACTTTTTCCTTTCGATCTTCCATTCTAAAATATCCAGATTACAGGCACTTGGAAAGTGCCTGTAATCTCTCCACCCCATAAGTGTCTTTTTGACCTGTCATTCTCCGAACACAGGGAGCAATCCCTGATACGAGCCTCCAAACGATCTCTCCCCTGGTAACCCGCTAAATCACCAATCACACCTCACGCTTCAAAAACCTCTCCCGATTTGCCCCCCGCGCAATTTTCCCACTGCTCGTCTTAATCAACCACTCCCGCGGCACCAGTTCCACCACCCGCAACGCCACCGCCGTCCCCTTTGTCACCCGCACGCGAATGTCGTCGGCGATGCGCTGGCGTTCGGCCTCGTCTGTCGCGTCGGTCTCCGCCACCAGCACCACTTCCTCCGTCCCTGCCTGTTCATCGTACACGCCAAACGCCACCACCCGCCCCGGATACACCCCCGGCACCTCATTCGCCACATATTCCAGGTCTTGCGGGTACACATTCTTCCCGCCAACGATAATCAAATCCTTCTTCCGCCCGGTGATATACACCTCCCCGTCCGCGAGGTAGCCCAAATCCCCCGTCAAATACCACCCCTCATGGAACGCCTGCGCCGTCGCATCCGGGCGATGATAATAGCCCGTCAACATACAATTTGACCGTAACGCAAGCTCCCCGATGAACCGTTCGGGGAGCGGATTCCGGTCGTCGTCCAGTACCCGCACCTCGACATTCTCCAACGGCCTCCCTGCCGAAAGCATCGTCACTGCCGAACCCCCCTCCGGGACCGCGCGGGCGCGCCGTTTGCCCACAAAATCCTCCAACCCGATCACATCCTCTGTCGGCGGCGCGTCGATTCCCCCCTGCGTCACCGCAAACACATTCTCCGCCATCGCGTAACACGTCCCCAACGCCGACGCCCGCAACCCAAACGGGGCGAACTTCTCCGCGAACATCCGGTGGCTCTCCACGTGCATCGGCTCCGAGCAATTGATCACCGCCCGCCAACTGGACAAATCCACCCCCTCCAACTGCCGCTCCCGAATCTTCTGCGCGCAAAAGTTGTACGCAAAATTCGGCAACCACGTCAACGTCCCCCGATACTGGCTGACCGCTTGCAACAGCCGGGCCGGGGCACGCACCCAATCAAACGGCGACATCAACACGAGCGGCACGCCCAGCAAGATCGGCATCAGGAACCCGGCAATCAGCCCCATATCGTGGTACAGCGGGAGCCAACTCACGATCACATCCTCGTCCGTCAAGCGGATGGCCTTGCGATAGCTTTCGAGCTGGTAAAACACCGCCTCATGCGAGAGCGCGACGCCTTTTTGTAGGCCGGTGGTGCCGGAGGAGTGTTGGAGGAGGACGATGGCGGAAGGAGAGGGGGAGAAAAGGGGAAAAGGAGAAGGGGGGATGGGTTGATCGGTGGATGGGGTGATCGGTTGGTTGGTTGGTTGGTTAGTTGGCTGACTCGTTGACTCGCCGACTCGCTGACTCATTGGGGTAAGAAGAATCTCCGGCTTTGCCCGTTCCTCCCGCGCGGCGTCCACTTCCGCGGCGAAGGCGGGGGCGGTGAGGACGGCGGCGGGGGTGGTAAGGTCAAAGAGGGCGGCGAGGGATTTGCGGTAGTGTTCGGGGTCGAGTTTTTCGGTCAGGTAGGGGAGGATCGAGGGAATCGCCCCATGCAGAACTGCGCCAAAGAACGCGAAAATCAAATCCGGGCCATGATCGAGGATGAGGACGACGACCTCGCCCGGTCGAATGCCCGCCTGCACGAACGCGGTCGCGTACCCCCGCGCGCCGTCCATTAACTGGCGGTAGGTGATGGGCTGGTCAGGTTCGCGGGCGAAGAGGAGGGTGACCGCGACCCGGTCGGGGGTGTGGGTGAGGTGGTGGAGGAGGGTTTCGGGGAAGGTTTGCATAAATGTGTTATCGAAAAATCGAAATTAATACCCAAAGTGCCATTCCCCACCAAAAAATTGCCCATCCCACGCCAGATACCAACGCCAGATTTCCTCGAATCGTGATCAAGCGATACGGGAGTTCTTTTCTTTTCGCGATAAAGTAGCCGGGTGATCCCAATAAGATGAGTGTGATGGCGAACATCAGATAACTCAAAGGAGTACCAAATCTACCTGAATCTACGCTAAAAAATTTTGCGCTGATTGCGCCAAAGCCTAACCCTGTAACAAAGAGCAGGAAAAGCAAAGTTTTCGTGGACAAATTTCCCGCCTTATTCTTGAAATAACTTGTCGAAGAAACCGGATGTGGGGAAGCGTGGAATGAATTTGCTGGTATACCCTCTGCACTGCCATTTTTTTGAACAATCTCTATGATGGTTGTGGCGTCACGCTGAGGAGATTTGGTCAGGGACATCAAATCAATGTGTTGGTTTTCGTAGTAAATCGAAAATTTATCTGTGGGTTTGTCGGGGGTATGTAGCGCCCATTTAAGTTTTTTTATGGGAACCCGTTCAAACTTTATCCTTTGCCCGAAAAGATTCTCTTCCAGGATGATTAGATTTTGCGTGGTTAAGCCAAGATACAGGTACGTCGTCATCCCGAACATCGCTCTCGTTGCTGGCTCAATACTCATTAATTTTTGATCATCTTGATCATTCGGTGCATGATAGGGATACCCGACAAGGGTAGCGATTAACTTCTCATTCCCTTCGAGAACTTCGCGTATTTTCTTTTCAGCCTTTCTTTGTAAAGGAGGTTGTTTCTGCTTTTTGTGCATAAGATCAACTTTTAGGCGGATGCCCCTACGCTAACCTATAATTGTCTGGCGATAGGGTGATCGGCAGATCAGGTTCCCGCGCAAAGAGCAGGATAACCGCGACCCGGTCGGGGGTGTGGGTGATGTGGTGGTGGAGGGCTTCGGGGAAGGTTTGCATCGGCATAATAAAGTAATGAGTAACGAGTAATGAGTAAAAAACTCATTACTCGTTACTCATTACTTATCCCTTCACTGCCTGCTTTGAATCAAGCCCGCCAACTGCCCCAACGTATCAAACGTCTCCACCGTCAACTCGGTGTCGTCAATGTGGACGCCGAAGGTGTCTTCGATGAAGAGGGCAAGGTCAACGAGGTGGAAGGAGTCCACGAGGCCGCTGGAGATCAGGGCGTCGGTGGGGGTGAGGGTGCGGTTGGGTTGTTTGAGGATGTCTTTGGTGATGTAAGCGGCAAGTTTGGGGGTGATATTGTCGGACATAGGAGGCTCCATTGGGGGGATTTTTAACGCGAAGGCGCTAAGGATTCGCAAAGCCGCAAAGGATTTTATTAGATTCTTCGCGGCTTTGCGACTTTGCGTCAAATCTGCATGATTTATTTGGGTAAAGGATAGTAAGGTTCTAACGTTTTACGGATGGCATCGAGCACTTGCAGGCCCGTAAAACTGCGGCGATCCCAGGCTTCGGGGATCAGGTAGTTGTTGCCGGGGCGGGCGGGGTCGAGGCCGTGGCTGGGCAGGTCTTGGATGGCGGCCCAGAAATTCCACAGGGGGAGATCATAATCGTAGGCGACCTGGGCAATGCTTTGGTTGAGGCTCCAATCCCCTTCCACGTTGTCGCCTTTGGTGGACAGGATAGGGATAATGCCCTCGGTAAGGAGAATGTCCACGATGTCGCGCAGGTAGGCTTCGTGGGAGGCGGCGGCGTTGGCGCTCCAGTTCGTGCCGAGGTTGATGAACATCAGGCTGGGTTGGTAAATGCGGATTTCGCACGCGAGCGGGGTTTCGTCGGGCAGGCAGGCGTCTTTGTCCGCCCAGGTGGGGGAGAGGGCGGACGCGACGCTCAGGCCGTTTTGGGTGCAGTAGCTTTGGCGGCCAAACGATCCACTTTGGGTGAAGAAATCGATGGTCGCTTGCAGATATTCGTACCCCGTCCCAAGATAGTAGCGGTCGGAATTGTAAATGCCCATGAACACAGGCGGCTCGCTCTGGCAGTCTCCAAGGGTAGAGAAGGCGGTAGGGTTTTTGCCTTTGGCCTGCCCGTCGAGAAAGACTGGGATCAGGTTCGGGCTGAGGGTGGGGACGATGGGCCAGGTGCGCCACTGCCGGGGGAGCGGGCGAGTATCCGGGGTGGGGGTGGCATCGGGAG
>JABWBV010000331.1 GCA_013359445.1 Anaerolineales bacterium
CTGCACGTGGGTGATCTGGATGGGGCCTCCGCCCCCGCCGGAGCACGATGGAATGCGACCGTCGTCATCACGGTCCATGATGAATTGCACAATCCGGTCGCGGGTGTCACCGTCACGGGCGTGTGGAGCAACGGCGCAACGGGCAGTAGCTCCTGTGTGACGGACGCCAACGGGCAATGTACCGTCATCAAAATTAATCTTCGGACCACGATCAACACGGTGACGTTTACGATCACGAACGCGACGAAAGCTGGGTTCACCTACACGTCCGCCAGTAACCACGATCCCGATGGGGACAGCACTGGAACCGTGATTGTGATCGCAAAGCCCTAAAAAAACGCAACCTTCTGAAACAAAAGAGACGGACGATCATCGTCCGTCTCTTTTGAGATCAAGTCTTGATGCGTGCTTAGCCTCGAAGTGTTGTGGGTTATTTGCTCTTGATTCTTTCGTGTAAACTGAACTGTTGAGTAAAATTTTAGGCTTGCCACATGGGAGAATTTGAAATCACATTACATAAGCCCGCATAAAAATATTTCACGTTCAAGATGTCCAAATCTGGAGGAATCAAACCTCTTTCATCCAAAACATTTAGAGATGCGTATATATTCATGGCGTAACCAAACTCGGCACATGATACGACATGAAATATCTGCCAAGAAGCATCTGACGCGTAACTTTGACAACAACTTAACGACTTATAAATCACTTCAGGATACTCTAAGGATTTGAATGACGCTCAAAATATTTTCCAAAACCTACCTCACCAACCAAGCCCTGCTCCAAGCATGCCGGGAGGGAGAAACCGATGCCTGGGAACAAGTGGTAGATAAATATGAAAGGTTGGTGTTTTCGACAGCGCTAAATCAAGGTCTCTCCCACGAAGATGCCGCAGATGTCACCCAAATGACCTTTACTATCCTCCTCCAAAGCTTGGACTCCCTTCGCGAAGCTGAACATTTGGGAGCATGGTTGGTAACGGTGGCACGCCGTCATACCTGGCGCATATTACGCCGGAATGGGCATGTCCAGAGCTTAGATCAGGATGATCATCTTGAAAACACCCTGGCCGATGAGCGCTCATCGCGTCATCGGGAACGCCAGGAACGCCTGGAATGGCTCATCCAAGGCGTGTCAGAACTTGGGGCGCGATGTCGCGATCTGTTATCCGCCTTGTATTTTGACGAAAATGAACCATCCTATCAAGAAATCGCTTCCCGCCTCAATATGCAAGTAGGGAGCATCGGACCAACTAGAATTCGTTGTCTGACTCAATTACGGGAAATCATGGATCAATTAAGCTAAGATGACCGAACTATTCACCTTAAACATGTATTTTTCCGCGGATTTTTTGCACTTAATAGATACACACCACGAATCTAGTTTATAGGCAAGGAACATATGAAATCCAAGACCAACATTGATTTTGCCCGTCTGCTTGCATGGCTGGAAGGAAACCTTCGAGCCGAAGAGGCCCAACTCCTGGCAACACAGATTGAACAAGCCGATGAAGAAACACAGGCCACCTTCACTTGGTTGCAAACATTCTTTCAAACCCGCGAAGAAAGCACCATCGCCGCGCCCTCCCCTGAAGTCCATGCGCTTCTAACCCGCCAGTTCGAGGCATATGCCCAGGCGCGCCGCCACCCCGGCCTGATCCAACGTTTGCTTGGCACGCTCTCTTTTGATAGCAAACTTCGCCCAGCTACGGCAAGTTTTCGTACCGCTGGCCCCGACCTGGCGCCTCGGCAACTTGTTTACTCGACTGAGGCCCTTGATGTCACTATAAATCTTCAATGGCGCGAAGATGAAACCCTCAGCCTCACAGGACAAATTTTCACCGAAAATGAAATGACCCCGGACACATTCGTTATTCAACTGGTCCAGGGAACACGCGAAATTGCCATCACCTCGACGGACGCCCTCGGTGAATTTGAATTTCACCCCATTCACGCGGGGGCCTACGACCTGATCGTGAGTAGTGACCAGACCGAGGTCCTGATCCCCGCCATCGAAATGGCCCTCTAACTTCCTCTATTTTCCTTATGCCCATTTCTGAAGATATTTCCCCTCCCTGGATCACCCATTTGCTTGCACAAGAATCCGCCCTTGCCCAGGCTAATGTATTGCGCCAAAACGATTATTTAACTAAAAATGGCCTGAGCCACCTCCTCGATCTTGCAGAAGATCTAATCCATAACGATCCCAACCAGGCGCGGCGCTTAGCCATCATCGGCTTAGTTCAGGCAGAGCGAGAATCTATTTCGGGGATCACACCTCGTGCGGCTTATTTACGTGCCCAGACCCATGCTATCCACGGGGAATACGACGAAGCCACCGCCTGGATTAACTTTGCCCGAGCCGGGTACGAATCCGCCGGACAAACCGCTGAGGCCCTTCGCACCCACGCGGGGTTGATGCAAATCCTTGCGGAATCTGGACGTTATCAAGCCGCCCTGGATACCGGACAAACGATTTTAGATGTGGTCGAAAATGGACACGCGACCCAAATCCAGATGCCTGCGGAAATGGCCAGGCTTCTTGCCGCCAAAGCCCACCAGAATCGTGGGCGAATTTTTGAACTGATGGGGCGGCCTGTCGAAGCCCTGGAAGCGTATGACCACGCAGAAAGCCACTTTTCTGCGCTTAACATGCAAGAGCAGATTGGGCATGTTCGCGTTAATCGCGGATTATCTCTTCTGGACCAGGGGCGGGTCCGCGAAGCATTGGGGGTATTCGAAAACGCGTTGGCCTTGTTCATCGAAGCCGACATGCAATTTTTGCAAGCCCAAACGCTCACAAATGTTGCCGACGCGCATTTAAGTTTGGGCAATTACAACGACAGCCTGCGCGCCTATGAACAAGCGCGCCAGATTTTCCAAACTCTGGATATCACCGCCGAACAAAAATTGCTTTTGCTGGACACTGCTCACGCTTATCTGGCGCTCAACCTCTACCCAGAAGCCCTCGCCACCTACAAAGAAGCCGAAACATTTTTGCACGCACGGGGCATGGCACCCCAGCAAGCTCGCGCCCTGTGGGGGATGGGTGCCGCACTGACCGCCCAGAAAAACTTTGAGGAGGCTGAAACCGCCCTTGCCTCTGCTGTAGAATTGTTTCACCAAGCCGAAAACACGCCTCTCCAAGCCAGTGTGATGCTTGAACAATCTGCCCTGCTCCTGGCCCGAGGTGAGCGTGGCCTGGCATTGCAACGTGCTCAGCAGGCATTTGGTCTCGTCGCCGATCAGACCTGGCCGATAGAATACGTCTATTCACAATTTCGTTTGGCAGATTTGTTGCTCCCCGATACTCAGAGGGCCGAGACCCATTTGCTTGCGGTTCAAGCCGTGGTGGCCCGCTTAGGTCTGCCCCAGTTGCAATTTCGGCTTCTACAAAGGCTGGGACACGTGTATTTGCTCCAGGGGCGAGAAGCTGAGGCCCAAACTACCCTCCTGACCGCAATCGAAGAGATTGAAACCCTACGGGGCACGCTGACCAACGAAAACATGCGTGCGACGTTTCTGCATGACAAAATCGCCGCTTATGAAGACCTGGTGAGGCTTTATTTGAGCCGCACCGATCAAGTCAGCCTTCAACAAGCGTTCAATATCGCCGAACGGGCTAAATCCCGCGCCCTGGTGGATTTATTGACGGGGTTGGTGGATGTGCGTTTGCATTCACCTTTAGACGTAAACCTTTCCGAGCGTTTACTTGTCCTGCAAGCCGATTTAAACGCGATTTACAACGAGATGTTGAACCCGGTAAAAAGCGGCGGCGAACGCTATGTACCCTTTGAAAACTTAAGCGATCAAGCCCTTTTACTGGAAAACGAAATCCACCTTCTTCAACTCCAAACCATCGGCACACATGGGACGCCCCCCACCTTCGACCAATCTGTCGCATTGGCGACCATTCAGGCCAGTCTGCCCGCCGATGTGACCCTGGTGGTTTATCATCTGATGGGCGAAGAAGTGATGGCGTTTTTCATTCAAAAGGAGAAATTGATCGTCCAGCGTCACCTGACCACGACGGGAAAAATTGCCCCGCTCATCGAAAAGCTAACCATGCAGTGGCAAAGATTCCGTATTGGGACGGGTTTTATCCACCGACACACACGGCAGTTAGAACAATCTGCCAAACATTATTTAGGTCTGTTGTACGACGCGCTGATTCGCCCGCTCGAAACTTCGCTCCAAAACGGTCGCGAAACGACCTCCAAACTCGTGATCATCCCCCACGGGGTCCTCCACCAGATTCCTTTTCACGCGCTATACGATGGGGAAAAGTACCTTCTCGATACCTTTCAAATTACCTACGCACCCAGCGCCACCATTTTCGCTCTTTGCCAGCAGAGAATTTCGCGTGCTTCTGGTCAGGCCCTGGTCATGGGAGTTGCTGATCCAGCCATTCCCTTCGTCGCCGAAGAAGTCCAGCATGTTTCCCGGTTTTTCCCACAGGTGCAAACTTTCCTGGATCAAACCGCGACTCCGGCGACGCTTCACACCTTCGCCGCCCAGAGTGATGTGGTTCATTTGGCCTGTCATGGCCTTTTTCGGACAGGCAACCCGATGTTTTCTGCTTTGCGCCTCTATGAAACCTGGCTGACCGCCACCGAAGTCCTCAACCTCAACTTGCAAGGAGCGCTCGTCACCTTAAGTGCGTGCGAATCCGGGCGCAGTCAGGTGCTGGCCGGGGACGAAATCCTCGGGCTGACGCGCGCCTTTTTAGGCGCAGGCGCCGCTACGCTCATCGTTAGCCAGTGGTTGGTCGAAGACAAGTCCACAGCACAATTAATGACCATCTTTTATGAACGGTTGGCCCAGGGAGAAAATCGCGGGGCCGCCCTCCGCAACGCCCAGCTAGCTCTCAAAGAACAATACGCCCACCCTTATTATTGGGCCCCCTTCATATTAATTGGGCATCTTTAGCCTGCCCAAAAGGAATTATTTCATGAATACCTCAAAATTTTCCAAACGATGGATTTTCATCGTTCCAATCCTCCTCGCGATTTTCCTTCTACGTGCCCCAAACCAATCAGCGTTGGCTCGTTTTCGCGGTGAATACCGACCCAGTCAAATCCTCGTGCAACTCGATCCTTTATCCGGGGCAACCATTGACGATCTGAACGCTGACTATAGCACAACGACTTTACAAACCTTTTCCCTCAGCACGAACATCTACCTCCTCCAAATCCCCACAGGTGAAGATGCCAAAGACTTTGCAGAATTGTTGAATGCAGACCTGCGTACCTTTTTTGCTGAACCTGACTTCATCGGCCAAACGCCCGAAGCACATCGGCGCGGAATTTGGGGCTGGGGAGGACAAGACCCCACCCCTCTGGGCGAGCAATACGCCCTTGAGGCCTTGAATATTCCCGCGGCACACACCCTCAGCCAAGGGGCAGGGACGGTGGTCGCGGTACTGGATACCGGGGTTCAATTAGACCATCCCAACCTTGTTGGCGTCTTGACCACCACCGGATACGATTTTGTGGATAATGACCCTCTGCCAAACGACGAATTTAATGGGCTGGACGACGAAATTGTCCCCGGTTCGGCAGGGGGGCACGGCACACACGTCGCGGGCATCGTTCACCTGACCGCCCCCGCCGCGCAGATCATGCCCCTTCGTATTCTCGACCCGGACGGGCGCGGGGATGTCAGCACCCTGATCGAGGCGATTAAATACGCTGTCGATCACGGAGCCGATGTCATCAACCTCAGTCTGGGGACGCCCGACAAATCTGATGCACTCAAAACCGTCATCCGCTATGCCACGCAAAACGGCGTGGTGGTCGTCGCCGCCGCCGGAAATCTAGAAACCAGCCAAAAAGAGTATCCCGCCGCAACGCAATGTGCATTAGCCGTCACTTCGGTTGGACCAGGTGGAATTAAAACCGATTTTGCCAACTACGGAAAGTGGATTTCCTTTGCGGCCCCGGGAGAAGGAATTTACAGTACCTTCCCCATCAGTGGCTATGCCTGGTGGAGTGGCACGTCGATGGCGGTGCCATTCGTAGCTGGGCAAGCGGCCCTGATTTCCAGCCTGGACTCATCCCTCAATCCGCGCCAGATTGCCATGCTTATCGGGGGAACTGCCGTCTCCCTCGATGAAATCAACCCGGATTTCGATGGGGAATTAGGCCTTGGACAACCCGATATCGAAGCCAGCCTGCTCGTCCTGTTGAGTGGCAACCTGCCCACTTCCAACCGAGGGCTGATGAGTAGTAGCTGTGTGACTACACCATAAGCTTTCCAAGAAATAAAATCAACAAAAAAGGTGGTGCCGCACTGCGGCACCACCTTTTTTGTTGATTTTTCCTGGCAATTAGACGTTCAAAGAAGGAATCCTATTTTCTCAAAAGTTGTGATCATCGTTGTTATTAAGAATTCTTTAACGATGAAATGTATTTTTCTATCCACCTCCTCGCACTTATTGAGTAATCACACACAAAGTTGAGAAATAAAATGGCAATCAAACCTCGCATCCTCCTCTACTCACACGACACCTACGGCTTAGGCCACTTACGCCGCAGTCTGGCCATCGCCGGACAGATCGCGAAAGACATAACTGGCGCGCACCAACTTTTGATCACTGGCTCGATGGTGGCGGGCGCATTTGGGCTCCCACCCCGCCTGGATATGATCAAACTCCCTGCGTTGAGCAAACGCTCGACGGGCGAGTACAAAGCCCGTACGCTTCCCCTCTCCCTCGCCCAAACGCTGGCCTGGCGCGAGCAGATGATCCTCGATGCGGTGAAAACCTTCCAACCCGATCTGGTATTGGTGGACAAAGTCCCAGCAGGGGTCCACGGCGAACTTCTCCCGGCCTTGCGTTATCTGAAAACCTGGTCGCCAGAAACCCGGCTTGTGCTGGGGATGCGTGACATCGAAGACGGGGCGCAAACCACGATCAAACAATGGCGGGCCGCAGGGGTTCCCCAATTGCTTGACGAAGTGTACGACCATATTTTGTTGTACGGACAACGTTCAGTGTTTGATCCGGTCTCCACGTACCAGCTCTCTGCCCAAACAGCCTCGAAAATTTTCGAGTGCGGCTTTTTGGGCCGTCCGTTGACCGGGACGCGCTCCCGCGAGGCCATTCGTCGGGAATTGGGGTGCGAGGAGTTGCCCCTTGTCGTCGTCACCGTAGGAGGCGGGGGAGATGGGTACGAGATCATCAAAAGCTACCTGGATATGCTCAGCGCTTGGGAAGGAGATATACCTTTCTACAGTCTGATCGTTACCGGGCCGTTAATGGCGCAGGGTAAACGGGCGTTGCTCCGGCATACCCGCACGAACCGACTGTCTCTTCTTGAATTCACCCCCGATCTATTCAGCTACATGGCCGCGGCAGATATGGTAGTGGGCATGGCTGGTTACAACACGGTGTGCGAAATTTTATCTCTCAAAACCCGCGCCGTGCTTGTGCCCCGCGTTCACCCTCGCGAAGAACAATTAATCCGCACCGAAAGCCTTGCCAACCGCGGTTGGGTACAGATGCTTCATCCCGACACCCTCTCCGCCACTACCCTGCGAGAGACGATCACGACAGGATTGGCCGCTCCCCGCCCGGAGATGACTCTGGATTTGAACGGCTTAAAACGCGCCAGTCAATCCCTGTCCGCCATTTTGGAAGGACGTGTGCTCCCGATCTCCAATACTATTATCCCCCATCACAGCCCAATCATTACGAACTACGCCGCTTACGCCGCACAAGTAGATG
>JABWBV010000006.1 GCA_013359445.1 Anaerolineales bacterium
CCAGCGGCTTAACAGGCGGGAATTGTCGGAAGAGTTTATCAAAATGCAAACTCTTCGCGGCTCAGCGCCTTTGCGCCAAAAACGCCAAATGAGTTGATGGGTTATGTGACTTTGTCACCGACAGATCTCAGCCCCCTTCCTATAATGTGGATAACAAACCAACAAACCAACCCATTATAGGAGAACTCAAAATGAACCCCTTCGTCAAATTTATGGCTTCCACCGCTGGCCGGATCACACGTATCGTTGCAGGGATTGCCCTGATCGCCTGGGGCCTGGCCGGAATCACTGGCACCACTGGCATCATCGTCGCGGTGGTGGGCGCGTTGCCCCTCGCGGCGGGCCTGTTCGACTTTTGCGTGTTTGCGCCGTTGTTCGGTGCCCCGTTGAGTGGCCCGAAAATCCGCGGAGCAAAGTAAACAACGCTTTCAGAGAAAAAACGGCGTGAAATACACGCCGTTTTTCATTTTAAAGGGCCATTTTTAGGGGTGCGAGAAATAGGGTGCGCTATAATTTAATTATCCCAACTTATGCCCCCGGAGGTGTGCTGTGTCGTTGATTCAAAATCTGATCCGTTCCCTTTTGCCTGCCAAACTGGCGGCTGACATGGAGGCCGATTCAAAACGCTGGGTGTTGACCTGCCCCAACTGCAACCACGTCCAATCCGTTTGGGAGATTGGCGGGGTGCGGTACAAGGCGTTTTCCAAAGGGAAACGGACGGGGATTCGTTGCCTGAATTGCAAACAGTGGCACATGATGCCGATGACGTATCAAAAATAAACAGGAGAAATATGAAATCCACAACCCCTCTTCAGTTTGTAGCCTATATCGAACACGTCAAAGAGGTGGCCCTCTACGGCACCGCGGACCTGGCCTTTTGGCGCAAAGAGTTGGCAAAGGAAAACCTTTTTCCGTACAATGATCACGGGCGCGTCGGGATTTTAATCAGTGTACCGCAGGTGGTGTGGAAGGGCGCGCGGTTCAACGAGCTTTCGGTCTCGGTAGGGGTGAGCGAACGCGAGGATGGGAGCACCCCGGACGGGTTATTCCTGCCCCACGCGTTCAACTCGCTCCGCGCCTTTGCCTGGATGGAGCGGGTGTTTTTTCAGACGCCGTATTTTTACGCTGATGTGCAGGTGACGGAGAAACCCCCCGCCCGTTTCGCGGTGAAGCACGGGGCGGAGACAGCGTTCGAGGCGCGGATGTCCGGGGAACGTGCCCCCGCGCGAGCCGAGGTGGAGCACTTCGAGGGGCCGGTTTACCTGCCGGGGGGGAAGTATTTCCTCGCGCGGATCAGTGGGATGACCGATTTTTATCCTTTCGCCGCACAAGACACGCTTTCGATCCACTCGCGTGAAAAAGTTTTTCAGCAATTGGCTGAGTCTAATTTTTCGGCGGTGGAGTGGCGGATTCGGGGGGACGCGGTGCATGGGAAGGGGAAGACGCTTTCCCGAAAACGAGTTTGACCCGCCAGGGAACGGATCGAAGAGGGTTTTCGTTTTCAGTTCAACATCAACATTCAGGGTCTGAGATAAAGGAGTATCCTATGAACAAAAAGATCATTTCCCTTTTTTTTATATTTGTAGCGAGTATTTGGTTGCTCGCAAGTTGTGCTGGCGCGGCTCCGGCGGAAAACTTTGCCATGGAAGAGGTGGAGGCCCCTATGGCTTTTGAGGAAACGATGGGCGAAGCCGCCCCCGCCGCGCCGCTTGCGGAGGCTGAAGCCCTGGATGCTCCGTCCGGGGGTGGGGGCGTGATTACCGAGGTCGGAAACACCCTCCCTATCGCCGCGCGGGATAATCGTTTGATCATCAAAAATGCGGAGATGAATCTGTTGGTAGAAGATTCGGAAACCGCGATTGATCTGACCACGCAAGTGGTGACCGACGTGGGCGGGTATATCATCAGTTCACGGGTATGGTACGAAGAATGGGGGGAGACTTCCTACAAACACAGTACGATCACGATGGGCGTGCCGGTGGAAGAGTTTGAACGGGCGTTGCGCCGTTTGCGGGAACTGGCGATCCGCGTACTCGATGAAAATGCCTCGGGGGAGGATGTGACCGATCAGTTTGTGGATTTGCAGTCGCAGTTGGAAAATTTGGAGGCAACACGGGATCGCATTCGCACGTTTTTGGATCAGGCGCAAACTGTTGAGGAAGCGTTAGCCGTGAATGAGGAACTGTCCAAAGTGGAGGGTGAAATCGAAACCATCCAGGGTCAGATCAATTACCTGGCGGATCGCGCGGCGTTTTCGACGATCACGGTGACGATTACCCCGGATTTGCCGGAACTGCCCACCCCAACCCCCTTCCCCACCAGCACCCCCGAAGCCTGGAAACCCGGTGAAACGTTAGGAGAGGCGACGAAGACGTTACAGAGAACCTATCAAGGGTTTGTGGAGTTGTTGATTTGGCTTGTGGTGGTGTTTATTCCGGTGATTGCGCCCTTTGTGTTAGTGGGGTGGTTGGTTTGGTTTGTGGTGAAGAAGGCGACGACGAAAAAACAAGGGAAGGAAACGAAGAGGGAAGAGTAGGGTGCAGGATATTCGCCAGAAAAAAAGATGGGTGGGCATGTACATGCCCACCCATCTTTTTTTCTGGCACTTTTTCTCCAGTTTTCCCTGACACCTGTCCTCCCCATCACGGGAACAATCCCCCTACACTCGCGCTTCAAAAAACCGTATAAATCCATGAATTACCTTCATCCGGTATAATTTCCTTATGACAGGAATTCGTGTATTTATGTTCAAGTTGACGACCCAAAAACTCTATAGTATTATGCCTTTTGCGTCTGGGATGAGTCGCCAAGCGTCTCATCTTAGGGCTTTTAGCCCTAAAACCAGTCGCTTTTTTTTATTAAATTGTAGGGTGGATCAGCATTTGCGTTTCCCGTAGAAAAAAATAACCCATGACAAATCTAACTTCATCTTTATCTCGTTGGGAACAAACCACCCTCCACCCCCCCCTCTCCCGCTTCCCCGAACGCAAACCGGACTTCCAAACCTCCTCCGGCATCCCCCTCCCCCGCCTCCTGACTCCCGAACACGAAGATCACTACGACGAAAAACTCGGCTTCCCCGGCGAATACCCCTTCACCCGCGGTGTCCAGCCCACCATGTATCGTGGCCGTTTCTGGACGATGCGCCAGTACGCGGGCTACGCCACCGCCGAAGACTCCAACGCCCGCTACCGCTACCTGCTCGGACAGGGGCAAAGCGGCCTCTCCGTCGCCTTCGACCTCCCCACCCAGATCGGCTACGACGCGGACGACCCGATGGCGGAAGGCGAAGTCGGCAAAGTGGGCGTCTCCATCTCCTCCCTCGCCGACATGGAAACGCTCTTCCGGGACATCCCGCTCGACAAAGTGTCCACCAGCATGACGATCAACGCCCCGGCCACGATTCTGCTTGCCATGTACATCGCCGTCGGCAAACGGCAGGGCGTCGAACCCCGTAAGTTGCGCGGCACCGTGCAAAACGACATCCTCAAAGAATACATCGCCCGCGGCACCTACATCTTCCCCCCCACCCCCTCGATGCGGCTCATCACCGACCTCTTCCGCTACTGCAAAGCCGAAGTCCCGCACTGGAACACCATCTCCATCTCCGGCTACCACATCCGCGAGGCCGGTTCGACCGCCGTGCAGGAAGTGGGCTTCACCCTCGCCGATGGCATCGCCTACGTGCAAGCCGCCATTGACGCGGGGCTGGACGTAGACGACTTCGCCGATCAGCTCTCCTTCTTCTTCAATGCCCACAACAACTTCCTCGAAGAAGTCGCCAAATTCCGCGCGGCCCGCCGCTTGTGGGCGAAGATCATGCGCGAACGCTTCGGCGCGAAAAACCCGAAGTCGTGGATGCTCCGCTTCCACACCCAGACGGGGGGCAGTACCCTGACCGCGCAACAACCCGAAAACAACGTCGTCCGTGTTGCCCTCCAAGCCCTCGCCGCCGTCATGGGGGGCACTCAATCGCTCCACACCAACAGCATGGACGAGGCCCTCGCCCTCCCCACCGAAAAAGCCGTCCGCATCGCCCTCCGCACCCAGCAGATCATCGCCAACGAATCCGGCGTTGCCGACACCATTGACCCTCTCGCCGGTTCCTACGTCATCGAATATCTCACCGACGAAATCGAACGCGGCGCGGCGGAATACCTCCGCAAAATTGACGAAATGGGCGGTGCGCTCGCGGCCATCCAAAACGGCTACGTCCAGGGCGAAATTCAAGATGCCGCCTACCATGCCCTGCAAGCGGTCGAAACCGGCGAAGATGTTGTCGTCGGCGTCAACGCTTACGAAATCGAAGAAGAACTTACGCTTGAAAAACTCAAAGTAGACCCCGCCATCGAACACTCCCAACGCGCCAAACTCGCCGCCCTCCGCGCCACCCGCGACCCCGCCCGCGTCGCCGAACTCCGCACCCGCCTCGACACCACCGCCCGCACGAGCGAAAACCTCCTCCCCCTCTTTGTCGAATGTGTCGAAAACGATCTCACCCTCGGCGAAATCTGCCATACGTTGCGCGGTGTGTGGGGGGAGTATCAGGCTTCGAGTTGGATATAATACGCGTACGATCTGAGACGTATAGAGAAACAAAATGAGTTTGGCAATCTCCAACGGTTTTCAAAAATTCCTGGATGGGTTTTCCACCGAAAGCACGCGCGCGGCTTTTCTCCTCCATTGGGCGAAAACGAATGAAATTTCTGTTAAAACCATTCGTCGAGGCTATGCCGTTCAAAAATTATTAGAAGAGGGGAATAGCGCGGACTTAAAACCGTTGGAGGGGTATCTCAAAGCTAATGTTGGCAAAATCACGCTAAAGGATTTGGAAAAGGCTTTTGAAACCCTCATCGCGCCTGAAAAAAGACGTGCTTATGGGACGGTTTATACGCCAGATTACATCATTGAGTATCTTTTCCGCAATGCACTTAAATTCTCTCAGGGACAACATCCCCAATATCCTCGAATTTGCGATCCATCGTGCGGGAGTGCAGGATTTTTGCTTAAGGCCGCAGAAATTTTAGAAAAGGATTACGGCATTACGGCTGACAGGGCTTTTCAAGCGCATTTGATTGGAATAGATGTCGATCCGGTAGCGCTTGAAAACGCTCGCTGTTTGATTGAACTTTATCTCGCCTCAAAGGGTGTACAACAGGCAAACTTGTCGTTATTTCAATTGGATTCTTTGCTAACGGAGCAACTTGAACTATTGCGTTTAACCCAAACGCAAGATGGATTTGATGTGGTAGTTACCAATCCCCCTTATGTAAAGTTCCAGAACCTGGAACCAGAATACCGCACACAGTTGATGGAGAAATACAGCCAATTTGCGATGGGCAATTTCAGCCTTTCGCTCTTATTTTTGATGCGCGGGCACGCACTCTTGTCTTCTGGGGGTACGGTTGGGATGATCACACAAAATAACCTGTTCACCTCACTGGCCGGGAAAAATGTGCGTGCGTATTTACAGCAAACCGAAAGTGTCCGTCGCATTGTTGATTTTGGGCATCACAAGGTTTTTGAAAATGCCAGCGCATATACGTGTCTGGTTTTCCTGAGTGCAACGAAAAATAAAACCTTTGAATATGCGACGCTTTCACATGTCCAAACGCTTGATCCTCCTTCGCTTGAAACCCTTCGCTTTGCTTCCATTGCATTTGAGAAACTAAAAGCCAGCAAGTGGAGGCTGGCGAATGCAGATCACCTGGCAAATTTAGAAAAAATAGAGCGTATAGGTAAGCCTTTGGGAGTAGCCGCCGACATTAAAGTTGGGTTTGCCACCTTGAAAGACACTGTGTTTTTTGTGCAGGCAAATGGGAAAGATTGTTGGGTGAAATCGAAGAATGGAACTTTATACCATATCGAATCTGAAATCACCAAACCTGCCGTGAAAGTATCCAGTCTCAAAGAGACTGCTGATTTAGCGCACAATACGCTACGAATCATTTTCCCCTACGAACGAAAGAATGGCGGTTATAAATTGATTTCCGAAGAGCGGTTGAAAGCGAACTATCCCAAAACCTATGCTTACCTTCTTGCCCAAAAAGACCTGTTGGCTCAGCGCGACAAAGGCAAAAAACAGTATGAAACTTGGTACGCCTGGGCCAGAAGTCAAGGCATGGATGCGCCTGGCCCTAAACTCTTGACCAAAACCTTTAGCCGCTTTCCTCAATTTTTTTGGGATAAAAGTGATCAGCTCTTTTGTAATGGGTATGCTGTGTTTCCAAAGCCCCCGGATTTATTTAGCACAACCGTACCGATTGAGGTGTTGGAAAAGATCCTCAACAGTAAAATCATGCATTACTATGCCAAATTAACAAGTTTTGAAATCGAAGGAAATTACCAGTGTTATCAAAAGAATTTTATTGAACGCTTTGGAATCCCCGAATTGAGTTCAAGCCAAAAGGAAAAACTATTGCAACTTGAAGGGGATGAAGTGAATTTATTTTTAGCAGCCCTTTATGAAATAGATATTGAAGAGATTCTGGAAATTGTCCCCCAGTAAGATGATCACTTCACCCTACAAACGCGTATGTCTTTGAAAATAAATCTCTGCAATATCTTTGGCAAAATTCATCGGAGATAACAAATCATAGCCAAGTGCATATGTTTCGGGTAAAAAACCGCAATTCCTTAACTCCTCAGTGGTCAAGAAAATTTTTGGCGGCGACTCCCGAAAATCTACAAAAATCAATGCTACTCGTTCGTACTTGTAAATCTCTGGATCAGACTTTCGAATCGAACGTCCACTGATCGCCAGAAAAGTGTTAATAAACTTTTGAATAGCTACTCGCTCACTTTTCCAGGCAACCACGTTTCTTTTCATGAATAAGTCGTTGTATTCAACAACGGGTAGTAGATAAACATCTCCCATCACGAGATTTGGCAAACGCAAACGAAGGTTCAACGTTTCCGCAAAAGTTCTTTCCATCAGGGTATCAAAATTTTTGTTGATACTGCTCAACTGACTTCTGACCCCAACGACAATCGCTTTTTCAGCTTTTTCTTGGCCCAATTCGTCAAACGCCCCTCGCAGAGGCCCTTCGCTAATGCGCCCGCCAGTTGCAACAATGTCGTCAAATAAAACAACGACATCCTGCTTTTTTCCCTTTAGTAAGCCCATGATGGACATCTCCGGGCTTCGTTGTCCTAATGGTGGATAAATTGTGAACCTGGTTGTGTACTTTGATAACTCATCCAAAAGACTAAGCTTTACCACCTCATGAACTTTGAGAATCAGATTTTGGCTTCGAATGAGCGCCTCTTTTGCCACGAGGCCATTGGGATACTCTTTTCCCTTATAGGTTGCCGTTTGAATAGCCGTTTCAAGTTCTACTTTGATTTCGGTGATGGCCTGTTGCAGTAGTACGAGATTCATGTGATACCCTGATTATGTGTTTTTAACAGCTGATATTCGTGCCATGAATTCCTGTGGCGTTAACGCTAATGCTTCAGCGATATGAAACAAGTTGACTAATGCGACATTTCTTACCCCTCGTTCAATCCCACTAATATATGTGCGATGTAAACCTGCCCGATTCGCAAATTCCTCTTGTGAAAAGCCCAATTCAATCCGTCTCTCGCGAACCACTTGTCCGAAAGCCAGGAGCAATTTAGAATTCTCATTGCTGTTCATAATCCCAAAATTAACGCGTTGTAGACCTTAAGTCTACATAATCCAAGTCACACCGCCAAAATACGGAATACTCATTACTCATTACGGATTTTCCCATGCCCACCATCAAACGCATTGACCACATCGCCATCGTCGTAGACGACATCCCCTCCGCTCTCACTTTCTGGCGCGACGCCCTCGGCCTTGAACTTGCCCACGTGGAAGACGTCCCCGATCAAGAATCCATCGTCGCCTTCCTGCCCACCGGGGAAAGTGAAATCGAACTCGTCAAACCCACCACTGACACCTCCGGTGTCGCCAAATTCCTGCAAAAACGCGGCGCGGGAATGCACCACATCTGCCTGGAAGTGGATGACATCGACGCCATGCTCGCCCACCTCAAAGAAAAAGGCGTGCAACTGATCCACGAAACGGCCATCCACGGCTCAGGGGGCAAAAAGATCGCCTTCATTCACCCCAAAAGCACCTCCGGCGTTCTCGTCGAACTTTACGAACTCCCCACACCTGCCCCCTAACCCCTGTGCATGGAAAGGCTCCCGCCTCAGTTTCACATTCCACGCCCATGCACAAACCCCGCGAAAAACTCTGGCTTCTCTTTCTGATAATTCCCGCCCTTCTCGCGCGGCTCTATTTTGCCGCACAACTACCCCACCCCGGGCATGGCGATCCGGGCTTTTACTACACCATCATCGAAAGCATCACCTCCGGACGCGGGCTGGAAATCAACTACATCTGGCACTACCTCACCGCCCCAAACGCAGTCACCCATCCGGGAGCCGATTATTGGATGGTGTTTGCGTCGATGTTAATGAGTATTCCGTATTTCGTATTTCGGAATTTGTTCAGCATTTTGGTTTTGTCCAGCCTGTTCGGGGTTGGGATCGCCCTCCTGGCCTATCGGTTCACCCAGGCCTACACCTCCTCAAAATTCGTCGCCTTCCTCGTTCTGTTTTACCTCCTCTTTGAACCGGCCCTTTTCGACTTCTCCATTTCCGTAGATGCCCCAGTCTACTACGTCTTTTTTGTGATCCTGGCCTTGTTTTTGATGATCCAGGGGAATGAAAATCCCAAATACTTCGTCTGGGCGGGCGCGGTAACGGGCCTCGCCCACCTGACCCGCCAAGACGCCATCCTCCTCGCCCCGACCCTCCTCCTGACCATCCTCCTCGCCCCCTTCCCCTTCAAAACCCGCCTCCGCTGGATGAGTCTCGCACTGGGCGCGTATGTCCTCGTTCTGCTCCCCATGCTGGTGTACAACGTCCAAAATTTTGGCGCCCTCCTCCCGCCCGGCCCCTCCCGCGTCGCCTTCGCCACCGAACACGAACAAGTGTACGTCTACTCCACCGACCTTTCCCTGGAATCCTACCTCGCGCTCGGTTGGCGCGCGATTCTCAAACAAAAACTCCTGACCGGGCTTGCCAATCTAAAAATTGCCTATCGCCAATTAGGCTTATTTGCGACCCTCTTCGTCGGGATCGCCTTTGCGGAGTTGGTCTTTTCCCCCGCGCGGCGCACCCTCTGGCGGAAATATTTGCCTGTCCTCGTCTTTTTTGTCCTTGAATTTCTGTTTTACACCCTTGTCGCGACTGTAGTCAGCACGCATGGCTCGTATGGCAAAGCCATCCTGACCACCCTGCCATTTTTCATTTTGTTTGCTTTTGACGCCCTATCACGGCATATCCCGCACAAACTCGTCGCCACCCTCCTCACAGCCGCCCTCATCTTCCCCCCCCTCCTCACCACCTACCCCAACGCGCAGGGCAAAATCGCCTTCCACACCGAAATCGCCCAAGAAATGCAAGATCTCGCCGCCACCCTCCAAAATCGCGTGGAACCCCGCGAAGACGACGATATCATCCTCATGACCCGCGCCCCCTGGGAAGTCCACATCACCACCGGCTACCGCACCATCATGGTCCCCTACGAAAGCCTGGACGTAATCTACGAAGTCGCCCAACGCTACGGCGCAAACTACATTCTTCTGCCCATCCCCTCCCGCCCCGCCCTCGACGACTTCCGCGAAACCTCCGAAAACGACCCGCGCTTTCAATTTATCGTGCAAGTCCAAAATTCCAACCTCAAAATCTACCGGATAGTGCCCGATGCCCCTTAAAATTTCTCCCCGCCTGAACGACGCCGAACCCATCCAACGCTGTGGCTGGCCTGCGTGCAAAGCTGCCTGCTGTGTGTACGGTGTCTGGATCGATCTGGATGAACAAGCCGACCTCCTCGCCCACGCCGACCTGATCAAACCCCACTTACCCCCCAAACGCCAGGACCCCGCGCGCTGGTTCGACGGGGAAATCGAACCCGACCGCCACACCCCCTCCAAACAGGTCACCCACACCCGCGTGATCCGTGACCGCCAACACTACGGCGGCTCCACCTGCATCTTCATGCGCCCGGACGACTACAAATGCGCCCTGCAAGTCGCAGGCGAAGCGGCGGGCGAACACCCCTGGCGCTTCAAACCCTTCTACTGCGTCCTGCACCCCCTCGATTTAGACGAAAACGGGCGCATCTTCCTGGACGAGATTCGTTTTATGATAGACGAACCCGCCAGTTGTGTGCGCCCGGCAGAGGGAGAGGTGGTTTTGAAGGAGTTATTTGCGGAGGAGTTGGAATATCTTTTGATTCGAGAAACGTGACCCGTGAAAATTCACGGGTCACGTTTCACGAATCACGCATCACTCGTACCGCAACGCTTCTACCGGTTCCAGACTCGCCGCGCGGTTGGCGGGGTAAATGCCAAAAAACAACCCCACCGCCGCGGAAAAGATTGTCGCCAATAGCACCGCATCCCACCCAATTTGGGGAACAAACACGGTTTCATTCGCCGCCGCGACCTGCTGGACAATTACGGAAATCAACCAGCCCAGCCCGATCCCGATAATCCCCCCGATCAGACTCAACACCGATGACTCGGTCAAAAACTGAATTAAGATATCCGCTTTGCGCGCGCCCAGTGCCTTTCGCAAGCCGATCTCCCGCGTCCGTTCGGTGACAGAGACCAGCATGATGTTCATGATCCCGATCCCGCCGACAAGCAGAGAAATGCCCGCGATGCCGCCCAAGAAGATGGTCAGCACCCCAGTAATGGTCGAGAAAGTTTCCAAAAACTCTTGTTGCGTCGCAATCGTAAAGTCATCAATCCCAACCTCGGTTTTGTGACGGGTACGGAGAATATCCGCGATTTCGGCCTGGGCCTGGGGCACGGCTTCCGCGCTGATGGCTTGCACCATGATCATATCCACGCGATCCGCTGTACTGCGGCGGATCAAACGGGTTTGGGCGGTCGTGAGGGGAACCAGAATCTGATCGTCTTCGCTCGGGCCAAACCCGCCCCCCCCTTTCGCTTCGAGAATGCCGATCACCCGGAAGGGTTGCCCCTCCACGCGGACGGTTTCGCCCACGATGGCTTCAGTGCGCCCGAACAAGGCCTCTGCCACGTCCGGGCCAAGGACAACGACCGAGGCGCGGCCAATCAAATGTCCTTCATTGATAAATTCCCCCTCGGTCACGTTGTAATTCCGCAATGGGCCATATGCAGGCGTGATGCCGGTGAATTGGGTATTGGTGGTTTCCCCGCCAAAGGTCACTTCTCCGCTCCCTTGCAGGACAGGGGCCACCCCGGAAATCGAGGGGGCGGCAAACGGTTCGGCGAGCGCGTCCGCGTCGCCCATTGTGAGGGGATCAGGATTCCGAACGGAGTCATCGGGACTGCCGCGGAAAACGAACAGCAGATTGGTGCCGATGCCCTGAATCGAGCCGGTGATGGACGCTTCCGCCCCCCGCCCAATGGACAACATGGCGATCACGGCCCCCACCCCGATCACAATTCCGAGAATGGTCAACCCCGAACGGAGTTTGTTCCCCGCGAGGGATTCGATAGCTTCGAGAAAGGCTTGAAATAGGGTCATGGTTGTTCCTCTACCACTCCATCCCGAATCCGAATCACCCGCTGGGTTTGGGCGGCTACTTCGGGATCATGGGTGACGATGACGAGGGTGGTGCCCCGGTCTTTGTTCAGGTTGAGGAGTAGTTGCATGATTTCGACGCCGGATTTGGTGTCGAGGTTGCCGGTGGGTTCATCGGCGAGGAGGATGGCAGGGTCGTTGACCAACGCGCGGGCAATGGCAACGCGTTGTTGCTGGCCGCCGGACAGTTCCGTCGGGCGGTGGTGAAGACGGTCGCCCAGGCCTACCGCTTCGAGGGCGGCTTTGGCGCGGGCTTTGCGCTCTTTGGTGACGCCTGCGTAACGCATGGGGAGTTCCACGTTTGCCAACGCGGTGGCCCGCGAGAGCAGGTTAAAACTCTGGAAGACGAACCCGATCTTGCGGTTGCGGACCGCCGCGAGTTGGTCGTCCCGCAGTTCGGAGACGCGTTCGCCGTCAAGGGTGTATTCGCCACTGGTGGGGATGTCCAACGCGCCGATGATGTTCATCAACGTGGATTTGCCCGACCCAGAAGGCCCCATGATCGAGACCACTTCCCCGCGGAAGACCTCGGTGGACAGCCCACGCAGGGCATGGACTTCGACATCGCCCATTTTGTAGATTTTTCTTAAGTCTTTGGCAATAATGACTGAATCGCTCATGATATTAGGTAGAGAAGAGAGGGGAGAGAAGGTAGCTTGGGGCTTGGTTTTACCTTGTTTACCATTATCGCCCCGGAGGCCCCCCGCCGAAGATGACGCTGAAATCGGTGGGCGGGTTGAGGACAACGTTATCGCCTAGTTTGAGTTCACCGCCAATCACTTCACTGTATGTTTCGGAGGAGACTCCCAATTCGATCACGACGGGGGATGGGGCAATGGAGCCGTCGGTGAGAATGTACACGACCCGTTCTCCATTTAGAACCCGGACCGCGCGGTTGGGGACGAGCATCACGTCTTCCAGCTCGCTCACGACGATGTTGACCCCTGCCGTCATCCCGGAGCGGACGTTTTCGTCAATATCCAGCAGTTCGACGGTGACTTTGAAACTGACCACGCCCGCGGAGGTGGTGCCAACGAGGGCAACTTCCGCAACCCGTCCCTGATATTCTTTGGCGAGGATGGCGTCAAAGGTGAGGATGGCAGACTGGCCGACTTTGATCCGGTTGATGTCTACTTCGGAGACTTCAACATCGACCAGCAGGTGGGAGAGGTCGTCGAGTTTGAAGGCGATGGAGCCAGGGCTGACCTGGTCGCCGGGTTTGACCACCACTTCGGAGATGACGCCCGCGAAGGGGGCTTTGATCGAGATGGTGTCGAGGGTGGCTTGCGCGGCGGCGACGCGGGCTTCGGCGGCGGCGACATCTTCGGGGTCGGGGCCGTCGCTGAGGTCGGTGTAATTTTCTTGGGCGTCGGTGAGTTGGGCGGTGAGGAGGGCGATTTCCGCTTCGCTGGGGCCGTCTTTGACTTCTTCGTAATCGCGTTGGGCCTGGAGGAGTTGGGCTTGGGCGGTGGCGACGTTCGCTTCGGCCACGGCGAGTTCGGTGGCGCTGGCGGTGTTGGCGAGCATTCCGTTCAGGTTGCGGACGGCGGCGTCGTATTCTTGTTGGGCGGCGGAGACTTTGGCGAGCAGGTTGGCGCGGATGATGTTGTCTTCGGGTTTGTTTTCCCAGGGTTCAAAGTTTTCCTGGGCACGTTCGAGGGCGTCTTCGGCGAGGATGACCTGGGCTTTGGCGGCGTCGATGTCGGCCTGACTGGCGGGGGTTTGCAGGAGGCGGAGACTACGTTCGGCGTCTTCGAGGGTTTTTTCGGCGTCGGCGATGGTTTGGAGGGCGAGGGCCTGCTGGAGTTCGGGGTTTTGGGCGTCGGTCAGGGCTTTTTCGGCGTCTTCGACTGCTTTGAGGGCCTGGGCCTGTTGCAGGGCGACGTTGTACAGATCGTCGAGGGCGTTTTGCGCGCTGACGAGGTCGGCCTGGGCGAGGATGACGCTTTGGGGCAGAGTGGTTTGTTTGATCGAGGCGAGCACCTGATCGGCGGTCACGACATCCCCCGCGCGGACGGTGACTTCTTCAACGGTGCCGGAGGTTTCCCACATTAGGGTGGCACTTTGATTGGAGCGAACGACCCCGGTGGCGCCGACGGTCGCGGTCAACGAGCCGGTGGCGACGGTTTCGGTTTGTAAGCTGGCGAGGGTTTCGTCGCGGAGTTGTTGGGCACGGTATTGTCCAAAGGCAAAAATCCCGCCGCCAAGCACCACGACAACGAGCAGAATGGTGAGAAATCGTTTCATAAAGGACCTCTTTGAGATTTGAAGGGGCGGAATTCAACGGCCTGAGGAATTCCTATATATTCCGGCGCGTAAATGCAGAACGCAAAACGGATAACCCCGTGATAAGTTGCGCCATTTCGTCTGGGGAAAGGGGCGCAAGAATTTCTGTGATACGGTTTTCGGCGAAGGTTTGCACGGCGTCGAGGACGTCATGCCCCGCCGGGGTGAGGGAGATGCAAATCTGGCGGCGGTCGGCTTCCGATTGGGTGCGCTCTACCCAACCGCGTTCCACCAGGGTGGAAATGGTGTTGGACATGGTGGGGGCGGAGACGCTGTGTTTTTCGGCCAGTTCGCTCAGGTTGTGCGGGCCTTCGGCGAGCATGTAGAGCAGGTTGAAATGACCGGGCACAGGCAGTTGGGTAGATTGGCGCATGTCGGAGCCAAGCGAATGCATCACCAGGGGGATGATCTGGAGAAATTCGCGGGCGGCCAGTTGAGAAGGTGTGGACATCTTGTTTAACAATTGGTTAGAGAGGCTAATAGTTAGCAGGGCTAAATACTATCAAAAAAAGTTGCCTTGTCAACGAAATGTGCCGTGAATTAATAGTTCTCTAATTCACAAAGGATAGTTCTTTCGGGGTGGCGCAGGCTTTTCTTTAAGTCGTGCGTCATCCCAGGTGCGACGCACTTGAGACCGATTTGGGGGAGGGGTTTTACCTAGAATTTTGGCCTAACTCCCTGCCAAAGTGCGTCGCACCTGGAGTTTATGAAAGGCCTGGGGGTGGTGCACAGACGGCGTGCAAAAACCGTGCTTGTGGGGTATAAACAAGAGACCCAAACCAAATTTTACAGGAGACATCCATGCCTGAACCACTCAAAAACATGTTTAACGCACGCACGGTGGACGCATTGGCCCAAGCCACCCAGCAAGAGTATCCGCCATTTGACCGGGAACGCTTCACCGCGCACGTGTTTGATGCGGAATGGGAAGGGCGCGAACTCAAACAACGGATTCGTCACCTCGCGACCCTACTGGGGGAATTTCTCCCCGCCGAATATCCTGCCGCGCTCGCCATCCTGCGCCGGGTGGTTGTCCACCTGACCGAGCAAGGGTTTGAAAAGATGGTGTTCCCTGACTTCGTGGAGGTGTATGGCGTGGACGATTGGGAGACTTCGATCCCGGCGCTGGAATACTTCACCCAGTTTATGTCGGCGGAGTTTGCCATTCGCCCGTTTCTTCTGCGGGATTTGGACCGGACGATGGCGCAGATGTTGGCCTGGGCGCACCACCCGCACGAGGACGTTCGTCGTCTGGCAACGGAGGGCTGTCGCCCGCGCCTCCCGTGGGGGATGGCGATCCCCGCGCTGAAGGCTGACCCCGCGCGCATCCTCCCCATTCTCGAAATCCTGAAAGACGATCCTTCCGAAACCGTGCGCCGCAGTGTGGCGAACAATTTGAACGACATCTCGAAAGATCATCCCGCCCTCGTCGTCTCCACGCTCCAACGCTGGCAAACGGACCGCGAAGAAATCCGTGCCCTGACCCGCCACGCCCTCCGCACGTTGATCAAACAGGGCGATCCCGGGGCGCTGGCCCTGCTCGGTCATGCGGATGAAGTGGCGGTGGCGGTGCAGAATCTGCGCGTGAGTCCGGTTCAAGTCCCGCTGGAGGGCAAGGTGACGTTTTCGTTCGAGATCGTCTCGCTGGCAAACGTGGCACAAGATTTGATTATTGATTATGTCGTGTATTTGCAACGTGCCAATGGGAAACAAACGCCCAAAGTCTTCAAACTTTCGAAGCGCACCCTCCAACCGGGGGAAACGATCCAGTTTACACGTACTCATAGCTTTCGGCCTATCACCACCCGCCGCTATTATCCCGGCCCCCATGCGATTGAACCGCAGGTCAACGGGAAAACGTTTGGGCGGGTGGAGTTCGCGTTAATCGCTCAGGATTAGGCAACAGGGGACGGTCACGTAAGTGACCGTCCCCTGGAATTCCTTGCACACCTTAACTTTCCAGGGCGGGCACTTCCACAGCCAGGGCGGGCAATGCTTTCAGTTCGCGGTAGACCAGCGTCCACACGGTGGATGTATAGACGGAGGCCCAACTGCCGAGCAGAAGCCACGGGGAAAAGGCGATCAGGGAGAACAACGGCAGGGCAAATACGCCCCCGACAATCCACGGTGCCCAACCACTCACGAAGAAACTGGCGATTCCACCGGTGATCAGAGCGGGGATGACGGCGATCAGGCCCCCGGCCACCCCCGTGAAGATCACGAGCGGGATGGTCACGACGATGGCGATGACGGACACAATCGCCCAGAGGATGCCCAACCCGATCATCACCAACCACATGACACCTACATTCTTCCAGTTGGCCCGTGCCATCTGAAACCCGCGGCGCAGGGATTCACGCACGCCCACCTCTTCCAGCACACTCACCCGCCAGAAGAAATTTCGCAGGAGGTTCAGGAACACCGAGACAATGATGACGACCAGCATCACCAGGATGAATATCCCGGCGAGAATGGCGGTGGTAGCGGTTGCCACTTGCATTGACCCTCGCATAAAAGCCATAAAGACGGTCACGCCGATCACCAGGAAGAGAAGCACCGTGAGGAAACCCGGCAGGTTGACCAGCACGTTGATGAGGAAGAGCCGCCAGGAAGTGCGCGACCAACCCAGGCGAATGCCCTGGCGCACGGTCATTTTCGTGCCCGTGTCTTCGTACTCATCCACCATGCGGATCACCGCCGTTTCGGAAACATAGCGCGCCACCGCGAACACGATAGAGAGGATTACGCCGAAGACGATGAAGATGCCAACAATCCAATAGAGCGCCGTCCATTCTTCAGCGGTCAGGCCGACTTCTTTATAACCTTCGCGGAAGAATTGCTCCGCCTGTACCGTGAATTCTTGAAAAGCCTCCTTCATGTCCATATCTTCGGGAAACCGGTCTGAACGCGGGGAGTCTGAATCGTAGTTGTAATTGCTATTGGAGCCACGGCTAGTGGAACTGGCTCCAGCCAGTGCGAGAACCAGCCCGAACACCCATAGAGCGCGATAGCTCCATAAGATTTGCCAGGCACGTTTTAAAATTTTGATGGGGTCCATAATATTCCTTCTTTTTTTGTTAATTCATTTTCGACGGCAGTCCGCTCACGTCCAAAAGTTGGCCTTCCTCCTGACGTGTGTGGCGAACCCACCAGATCGCTAACCAACCAAGATACAACACCGCAATCGCAACCTGCCAGACGAACAGCGGCAGGGTATTGCGCGCAAAACTTTCAACCCGCGTGGCCCACGCCAGCCCGTCCCCCTGCAAAAGGCCAAGCCCCGACAGGGCACCCGCCCATTCCGCAGAAGATTCGGAGACGAGCCAGGCTGGAAGCGTTTCGACCTGTACCGGCCCCATGTCAATCATGCCAACAGCCGTCGTGTCGAACAAGCCCCACCGGTTCGCCGCAGAGACAAAATCTCCAATCCACCCCACCGCGGTGACGAGCATCCACACCGACAGCAGGCTGACCGGGATCAGCCACCACCCGGCTTCCCAAACTTTATGCTCAATGGATTGTGCATGGACGCGCGGAAGCCGCAGGTTAACCTGGGCGGACAACCGCTCCGGCGAGGTGAATTCCGGCGCAAGCACTTCATGGAGCAGAGTCGAAAGCCCCTGCAAATCATCCAGGGCGGCCTGACACACCTCACACTCGGCAAGATGCGTTTCGACGTGGTGGCGTTTGCCCCCGCGCAATTCACCATCCTGATAGGCACTGAGCCATTGGGTTACATGTTCAGACATACACAGCCTCCATCTCGGCTTTGTGGGTTTTTAGCTTTTCCTTCAATAAATTGCGGGCATAGTTCAAACGGGACATGACCGTGCCCACCGGAATATCCAGCACATCCGAAATTTCCTGATAGGAAAGCCCTTCGTATTCTCGCAGAACCAACACCGCCCGGCTTGCATCTGGCAAGGAAAGCACGGTTCTTTTTACGAGGGCGATTTGCTCTCTGTTCAAAAAAAGGGCTTCCGGGCCAGGCCGCTGATCCATCAGGTGCAAGTCTTCCATCGCACCGGGCAGAATGTGTTTCTCCTTACGGAGCATGTCAATCGCCGTGTTTACCGCAATCCGATACAACCAGTTCCGCAAAGAAGCCTGCGGGCGAAAAGAGCCGAGATTGAGCCAGGCCCGAATAAACGTCTCCTGTGCGGCGTCTTCCGCAAGGTGCGCGTCGCCACACATGCGGTAAATCACATGCTGGACGCCCTGCGCATGACGGCAGACCAACTCGCTAAATGCGTTTCGGTCACCATGCTGGGCCATGTTCACTAATGTAGCTTCACTATCAACGACAACCACGAGACTTCCTTTATAAGTGCCTGTTTCACTATATTTACGCACAGGCCCTCGATTTTATTCGGAAATTCATCCAAAGTCTTTTCACAGGTATAATATCCGGCATATGTACGACAAACTCACCCCCATCTACACCACCCCTGGCGACGCCGTCGCATACATTCAATACATCTACATCTTCAACCTGCAAGGGGAATGGATCGGCTTTATCACCCCGAACAAAGAAGTATTCTCCGTCCTGGGCAAATACGTCGGCTACCTGGCAGATGGCCCCCGCGTCCTCCGCAAGCGCTCCTACAGCTTTGACCGCCCCATCATCAAACCCCCGGAACCCCCCGCCATCATCATCAAAGTTCCGCCAACAGCCCCCCTCCCCCCCATGATGTCCGAAACCACCTTCAGTGAAATGGACGTGATGGAAGAAGAACCCGACCGTTTACTCCCCCGCAACGCCGCAGAAAACCTCACCGATTTGGATTAACCCATGACCCTCCCCGGCAAACCTGTTTCCGCCTCCTGCACCACCGTGGTGCAGTTAATGAACCCCGAACACGCCAACAACCACGGCAACGTACATGGGGGCTGGATCATGAAAATGATTGACGAAGCAGGCGGCCTGGCTTGTATGCGCCACGCCCAACGCCGCGTCGTGACCGTCGCCGTAGACACCCTCACCTTTCGCCAACCGATCTTACTCGGCAATCTCGTCACCGTCCTGGCCGAAGTCAGCTACGTGGGACGCACCTCCATGGAAGTGGAAGTGCAAGTCTTTGCCGAAGATGTCATCCAGGGCACCAAAACCCACACCAACACAGCCTATCTCGTATACGTCGCCCTGGACGAAAACCGACGCCCGATTCCGGTTCCCCCGCTCATCCCCGAAACCGACGCCCAACAAGCCCGCATGGAAGCCGGACGCAAACGCCAGGAAGATCGTTTGAAACAGAGTACGACATGACCCAAACCCCTCCGCCTACCTCAGACAGTTCCGCGCAAGAACCTCCTCGCCCCTATCAACCGCGTTCTCTGCGTGAACTGGTAGACTACGTCTCCGGGAGACATCTGCGCGGCAACTATCAGGGCGATGAACTGGGGATTTCCGACGAACCGCCCTTCCCGCTTCTGGCGATGGTCGGCCAACAAGAGATGAAACTGGCCCTGTTCCTGGCCTTGATCAACCCCGCGTTGGGCGGCATCCTGCTCGTCGGCCCGCGCGGAACGGGGAAAACGACCGCGGTCCGTAGTCTGGCCGATCTCCTCCCGGAGGTACCACGCAGTCTGTGCGAGTACGGGTGTTTGCCAGAAGATATCGAAGCGGGGGGGATGGACGCGGTATGCACGAACTGTGCCCAAAAATATGGCATGGGTGATCCCATCGCCGTCATCGACAAAGTTCGCCTGCTGGAACTCCCTCTCAACGCCCGGCTCGACGATGTCGTCGGAACCCTCGACGAACGGGCGGCAGGCACGGGCCTTTTTCGCGTACGGCGCGGGCTTCTCTCCCAGGCGGACCGCAACCTGTTATATGTGGACGAAGTCAATCTTCTCCCCGACGACATCGTAGATGCCATTCTGGACGCCTCGGCCCAGGGGCATTACACCGTTCGCCGTGGCCCCATCGCCTCCACCTACAACGCGCGCTTCGTCCTCATTGGGTCAATGAACCCCGAAGAGGGCAACCTCCGCCCACAAATGATGGACCGCTTTGGCTTACGTCTCATTGTGCAAGGCCTCATCAACCTGGACGAACGCCTGGAAGCTTACCGCCGGGTTTTGGCATACAAACAAAATGCTCGCCAACTGGCCCACGCCTACCACCCCATCACCGAACTGGCCCGCGAAGAAATTCAAACCGCGCGTCAACTTCTCCCTAGCGTACAATTGCCTGATCGGGTTGCTCAAATGGGATTAGAATTAGTCCAACATTTACAAATCGACTCCCTCCGCGCGGAAATCACCTTGTTCGAGGCCGCCCGCGCCTATGCCGCCGCCGACAATCGCCTAGAAGTCGCCCCCGAAGACTTGCAACAAATTGCCCCCATGGCCTTGCGGCTCCGTCGTTCCCCCTTCATGGCCCAATATTTCGAACATCAAAACCTCGAAGAAACCCATATCCAACAAATGATGGAAAAGGTTATTCATTCCTAACCCCTTTACAACGGAGACCTCAGATGAACTTATTTCGCAAAAAACAAACCGTCAGTGTGGCCACCTACAAAGCCGATCCAACCTCAATTACCCCCCAAACCTTTGAAGACTACATCAAACGCGGGTACGCCTACCACGCCCGCCAAGAATACGCCCCAGCCGACGAAGATTTCCGCAAAGCCATCTCAATGGATTCCAGTTCCACAGAAGCCTACTACGCCCTGGGCTTAAATCTGAAAGCTCAAAACCGCAAAGAAGAAGCCACCAAAGCCTTCCAACAAGCCCTCAACTTTATGAACGCCCTGGAAGAAAAAGACACCGTCCGCGCCCACATGCTTACCCGCCTCACCAAAGGCCATATCAACCAACTGGCAAAAGGCGACTGGGACCTGCGAAAAGAATTTTGGGGCAGTGATAAATAATCATGGCGAAAAGCGCAATTTCCCACCGCGCCCGGCTTGAAACCACCCTCTCCGGAGCCAAACCCGATCGCGTTCCGGTCGCCCTCTGGCGGCACTTCCCCGTCGATGACCAAACCCCCGCGGGGTTAGCCGAGGCCGTGGTCTCGTGGCAACGCACCTACGATTTCGACTTCGTCAAAGTCACCCCCGAATCCACCTACTCCGTCAAAGATTATGGCCTGCAAGACGAATGGCAAGGGAGCGCAGAAGGGACCCGCACCTACACGCACCGCCCGATCCGCACCCCCGACGACTGGCTCAAACTCACCCCACTTGACCCCCGCGCGGGCCGCATCGGCGACCAGATCACGGCCCTCCGCATGATCGTCAGCGCCCTCGGCCCAGACGTCCCCGTCCTCGAAACCATTTTCAGCCCCCTGACCCTGGCGCGCAAACTAGTCGGCGAACAACAATTCCTCGTCCACATGCGCCGCTACCCCGACGCCCTGCACACCGGCCTCAAAACCCTCACCGAAACCACCATCCGCTTCCTCGATGCCATTCGGGATACTGGCCTCTCCGGCATTTTCTACGCCCTGCAATACGCCCAACTCGCCCTCATGTCCCCCACCGAATTCCAGGAATTTGCCCGGCCCTACCACCTCCAGGTGTTAGAAGCGGCCTCCCGCTACTGGTTCAACGTCCTGCACCTGCACGGCAACGACGTGATGTTCAAGCAAGTGGCAGAGTTGTACCCAACGCCTTCCCCCGTTCATGTAATCAACTGGCACGATCAAGAAACGTTCCCCTCCCTGGCGGAAGGGAAAAAGATTTTTTCGGGCGTGGCCTGTGGCGGGTTAAAACAGTGGCAAACGATGGTGCTAGGCACCCCCGAACAGGTACGGGCCGAAGCCCAGGCGGCCATCGAAGCCACCGAGGGGACACGGTTTATTCTCGGCACCGGGTGCGTCACCCCCATCACCGCCCCACATGGCAACCTCATGGCGGCGCGGAAAAGCGTTTCAGTTTAGAGGTAGTAACGACTTCAGTCGTTCTGAGCGATTGAAATCGCCACTACGCACGGTTTAATCACCATGAGCGGCATTCGGGTCATCGGCGGCACGGCAAAAGGGCGGAGATTGAACCAGGTTCCGGGGGATACCACCCGCCCGATCACAGATCGGGTCAAAGAATCGTTGTTCAACATCCTGGGAACGGACTTGCGCGGGGGCACGTTTCTCGATCTGTTTGCGGGCACCGGCGGGGTCGGGATCGAAGCCCTCAGCCGAGGGGCGGCGTTTGTGCGGTTTCTCGATCTCGAACCGCGAGCCATTCAAACCATCCAAAGCAACCTCAAAATCACCCAATTTGAAAACAAAGCGGAAGTCCTGCGGGTGGACGCCTTCAAACTGCTGGAACGCCCCGCGGATCGCGCGTTTGACTACATTTACATTGCCCCGCCGCAGTACAAAGAATTGTGGTGCAGAAGCCTGGAAGGAATTGACGCCCACCTGGATTGGTTGGCAGAAGAGGCCTGGGTGATCGTGCAGATTGACCCTCGCGAATATCAAGTGCAAACATTACAACATCTGATCGAATTTGATCAACGCCGTTACGGAAATACCCTCCTCGTTTTTTACCGAGTACAATAGCGCGAAATTGAGACGGATATAAATACATCATGTAACGACTCACAGGAGCTTCCCATGCGTCGTCCCTTGCTCCGGCAGAGTATACAAACCGCTTTTCCCGACATTTCCGATCACGAGGCCAGTCAACTAATCGCCATTGGCGAAGTGCGGGCCTATCCCCCCGATACAGTTCTGTGCCGGGAGGGGAATATCGAAGATACGTTTTATTTGATCCTGGAAGGGGAAGTGTTGGTGAGCAAAATCATCAACCAGATTCGCGAACACCCTGTCAAACCCCTGCAGGCAGGCGACTTTTTTGGGGAATACGCGCTCATCCATGACGCCCCCCGCACCGCGACCGTGATCACCTCCCAGCCTACCACCGTCCTCGAAATTCGCCGCGCCGACTTCAATCAACTGCTCAAACAAAGCGCCAGCATGTCCATTGCCATGGTGCGCCATGTCAGCCGCCGCTTGCAAGAAAACGATCAAATGGCGATTGAAGACCTGCGGCTCAAAGCGGGCGAACTGGCAACTGCCTACCAACGTCTCGCCGAAATGGAATACGCCCGGCGCGAGTTCCTGACCTCGGTCGCCCATGAACTCCGCACACCACTCACCTCCGCCAGCGGGTTTTTGCAACTCATTCAACTCGGCATCCTCCAGGGGGACGAGCTAAACTCCGGGCTAATCACCATCGAAGAGAATCTCCAACGGATCGTCGTCCTCGTGAACGATATTTTGTTCTTGCAGGAAATGGACCTGATTTTACAAGCCCCCAAACGCATGGATGTCTGTGCAATGGTGGCGGAAAATGTCGAAGCCCTGCGCGGCCCCGCCCAAAAACAAAACGTCTACCTCACACTGGATATCTCCCCACACACGCCCCTGCTCATGGGGGATCGAGACAGCCTGGAACGCGGGTTAAAAGCCATCCTGGAAAACGCCATCAAGTTCAGCCCTGATGGGGGCGATGTCGAAGTAGCTGTCGGCCAAAATGAAGAAGAAGTATGGATCAAAGTTCAGGATCATGGCGTGGGCATTGCGGAAGATGTGAAACCCCACATTTTCAATCGCTTTTTCCACCTGGACCGGATCGGGGATCACGTCTTTGGCGGGCTGGGATTGGGATTGGCGATTGCCCATCAGGTGGTGCAACAGCACGAGGGGCGGATCACGGTGGAGAGTGAACCCGGCAGGGGGAGCACCTTTACCGTCTGGCTCAAAAAGAGTCCCGAAGAATAAAAAAAAAAAAAGTAATTACTCACCAAGAGTAGAAGATTCCGAAAAAAAAGGATGAAAGGGGGGATGTACATCCCCCCTTTCATCCTTTTTTTTCGAGAAATCCGCTTTCACAGTGAGTAATTACAAAAAAAAGCCGCACACTTTGTGCGGCTTTTTTTATTCGGGAAGTTACTTCTTTTTGCCTTTTGCGGCTGGCGCAGGCGGTTCCACATAGGCCTCGTGCAGTTTAACCGGGTGCTCGGACTTTTTCCGCATCCGCAGGTTGAGCATTTCGACAAAGACGGAGAAGCCCATCGCAAAGTAGATGTAGCCTTTGGGGATGTGGACGTGAATGGCCTCGACGACGAGCGAGAAACCGATCAACAGCAAGAAACTGAGGGCCAGGATTTTGAGCGTGGGGTGTTGATTGACAAAGTCACTAATCGGGCCAGAGGCAAAGAGCATGATGCCAACTGCAATGACCACCGCAGTAATCATAATGGCAATCTCATTCGCCATCCCCACGGCAGTAATGACCGAGTCCAGCGAGAAAACAATGTCCAACAGGGCAATCTGGATAATCACACTGGTAAAAGTGCTGGCCACTTTGGCCGAGCTATGCCCTTCTATCCCTTCCAACTTATCGTGGATTTCATAGGTGGCTTTGCCGAGCAGGAATAACCCACCTGCAATCAAGATAATCGCCTGCCCGGTCACTTCAAATTCACCGACATGAAACAGCGGTTCAGTGAGGCCAATAATCCAGGAGAGGGAGAGCAAGAGCAAAACACGTGTTCCCAACGCCAGGGCCAACCCTGTTTGACGAGCGCGTTTCTGATCGGCGGCTGGCAGTTTTCCAGCCAGGATCGAGATGAAGATAATGTTGTCAATGCCCAAAACAATTTCAAGGGCGGTGAGGGTAAGCAGAGCTACCCAGCTTTGAGGGTCGGCGAGCCAGTCCATAAAAAAATTCTCCTAAGAATGGTATCTTGTGTGGGGCAAAAACCGAGTTTTTCCTTTTGTATGGGTGTCTCTCTTCCAAATAAGAGGGCATCTCATTAGACGCCACTTGCTTTGGCTGGAAAAAAACACGGTTTTTCGCGCACTGCGGTGAGTGTATATCGGAATACGAGAAAATGCAATCTTCGGTTACGGCTGAATCGTTAAAACCCAGAGATTCCGATCCGTCGCGGAGATGAACGCCACGTACCGCCCATCGGGGGACACCGTCCAATCGCCTTCCGCAACCTTAAAAGGGGTCAGCGCGGGGTCGGTCAGGGCGCGGGAATCGCCGGTCGCGGCGTCCACCTCCCACAGTTGGTGACTGGCGACCGGGCCACTCGCCGCGTTCGGGTCGAGGGGGATGATGAGGAGGTGATCGGCGTCCCGCCAGCGGTATCCGCCGAAGAGGGTGAGTTGGACGCGTGCGCCCGTCGCGATGTTCTGAATCCAAAGCCCGTTTTGCGCCGGGTCGGGGGCAAAGGTGACGAGGTAGGCCACCCACGCGCCGCCGGGGGAAATGCTGATCGAGCGGATGCGCCCGCCCCGGACGAGTTCGCGCAGGGAGTTGTCTTCGAGCGAAAGCACCCACAACGCACTTTCGGATTCATCCAATGTTTGCCGCCCGGTGACGAGGGCGTGTGTTTCCGAAATCCAGCCATTGAATCCCCCGCCGATCAAAGTGACCACCTGCCGGGCATTGCTCCCATCGAACGCGCCGATGCGGATTTCGCGCAGGGCAGTGTCGAACGGTGGTCCGGCTGAGCCAATTGTCCACGCTACCTGCGCCCCAGTCGGGGAAAAGCTCACGCTCCGCCCGCCGTTGGGAATCGTCCAGCGTTGGGCATCGGCGAGGCGTTCGACGTAGGTTTGCCCCCCTTCGGGGTAGGCGACGAGTTGCTGGTCGGAGGAGTAAATGCCGAGGCGAGTCGTGAAGAGTTCGGGGGTGCCGCCCGTGATTGGGATTTGGTAGAGGCCGGTGGGTGCATCCGGTGCGGGTTTGTCGAGGAAGAGGAGACGGGTGCTGTCGGGGGAGAAGAAGGGTTGGACGCAACAGCCGTTGGAAGTGAGTTGGAGGAGTTGGGGAATGGGGGTGGGGGAGGGCGTGTCAGGTGTCGGGGTTTCAGGTGTCTGGAGGGGAGGCGGAGTGTTCGGGGAAAGAGGCGAGGAGGTGAGGAGGGGAAGAGGGGTGGGGGAATTGTCAATTGGCAATTGTGAATTGTCAATTGTCGGGGTCGGTTGCCCAGTGCAGGCAATTAAGCTCCCCAAAATCCATACGAAATACGCCATACGAATCACGTTTCTCATCGCGTCCACTCCGGGGGCCAGGGGTTGGCGTAGTCGTTGAGCATGGGACCCCAAAATTGCACGTCGGGCTGATCGGCGAGGAATTGCCATTGGCGGGGGTTGCTGAGGTCGCGGGAGAAGCCAGTGCCGAAGGAGCCGATGAGGGCGAGGCTGTCCCAGTCGGCGTGGATGAGCGGGGCGGGGTTGTAGGCGAGGTTGTAGGCCGCGGCGTTGCGGATTTCGAGGTGGAGATGAGGGCGGGAGGTGCAGGTTTCGTCGGGGTCGCCGGACAGGGCGATGGTTTGACCTTGTTGGACGGCTTGCCCGGCTTGCAGGTTCGGTGTTTCGAGCAGGTGTCCGTAGAAGGAGGCGTACCCGTTGGGGTGGTCAATCATCAGGTTGTGCGGCGCGGAGCCAAACCCGAGATTGTCCACGTAGGTGACGACGCCATCGCCCACTGCGACGATAGGTGTGCCACACGGCGCGGAAAAATCCATGCCGAAGTGGAGGCCCTGCCCGGCCTGGTAGAAGTTGATGCGGTTGACGTATGCGCCGGTAGTGTTGCCGTAGGTCTGCCCGAGGAGCCAGGTGGAGGGGGAGGGCGGGTCGGCGAAGGGGAGGATGAAGGGGGGCGTGTCGCTTTGGGCGAGGGGAGAGGCGTGGGCAGGGAGGGCGAGGAGGAGCAAAAGGGTAAGAAAAGAAAGGAATTTAGCAGACATTTTATGGAATTTCAGCTCAGCCTTCTTAAAACCAAACTTCCGTTCGGTAGCTTTTTCACAAAGTTGGGGGTTGATTCAGGCTTATATTGGTTTATTTTATGCCTCAGTTGAGGCCCCACAATGATATATTCATTTTTGACAGGCCACTTATTTTCAACAAGTAGTTCATAAGAAAAATCGCTTGACCGCGTTTCATCATCTAACCAGCCAAAATGAGGTGTGACCTGATTGCAGATATTCTCAACCATTTTTAAAATTTGGCTCTTATTGTATTGGTGTGTTTCCTCTTGACCATACATAAGCACGTATTCTTCCCAAGTATGGATAGCTATGGTGATATTGTTGCCAGAAATTCGATCTTCCTCAGACCAAAAATTCAGTCTAACTTGTTTTACGATGCAAGCTATTTCTTTACCAAGTTTCATCAGAATTTTCTCATCAAAGTGGAAGTCAAACTCAAAGAAAAATTGTATTCCAGGAGATCGTTGTCTTTCTTTTCCAGTTGTTCTCCATATTTCTAAATCCTTAATTGCATAACTCACAGCCTCATTCAAGTCTAATTTTACGGGTGCGCGCATTAAGGCCTGGCGCATCTGTGGCAATTTGTCATTATGGAGAATAGTTATTTCTGCAAGCTGATAAACGCAACCCGATTCCACTAACCCTTCCACGGTCTTTTGAACAATTTCTGCGAGGGTGTTTTCGGTAGGGTTTTTATAGAGGGAAATCCAGTAATATGCAGGCATGGGTATTGCTATAAAGTTTTGGAATGCATCTGAGAGTACAGAAATTGTACGGGAAATTACTTTTTGCGGATTTGGGACGCGGACGAGAACGGATGAACGCGGATGGGTTAAGAGGTTTTCCACGCACTTTCTACTTGGCTTGAGAAAGTTCTTTTTCCTTTTTCTTTCTTGCTTGATTATAGGCGTTCATCTTTTCTTCAAGCGTCCAATGAGAGAAGACTTCAAATGGAGCCAATTGGACAAATTCATGGTGATATTGGGGAATTTGAGGGTGTTCCTGGGTTCGATATGAAAATTCAAGCCAGGCATAGATATATTTGCTTTCTAAGCCTACCTCTTCAGCAAAGGTTGAGAGGCCACTGCCGTCGTAAGGATCACCCAAATTAGCACATACGTGACTGGATGGTAGCCAAATAGCAATTCCATGTTGCTGACATTGAATGGGTTCGATTAACGGATTCTTTTCTTTAGGATCAATCGGTTTTGGTGTGTCTTTTTTCGCCCATTTGCAAAGGAAGCAACTAGGCATCATACCGCCGTTTGGCATGGTTTACTCCTTGATTATTTTTTTCTACCTTACTTTGCTCTCGAACGGTCATTCTCAAACGGTCGTTCCATTCAGCTTTAGGACAAAGTTACCCAACCGCGGTGATTGATTGCAGAACTTGAACCGCGCTACACCTTGAGGCATCGTGATTTAGGACATCCTTGGTGTGGCGAAGCCTTAAATCACCGTGATTTGGGATATCTTTGGCGAGGGATGGCAAGAAGGAAAAGAAAATGGTTTTTGGTTGCATGAGAAAAAAATCAGTATCCCATTGTCGTCAACTTCAAAAGTTGTCCTTGAAGAACTAGTTTTAGGATATTTATTGTCTCTTGGATATCATCAAATTGACGTGTATATCCATTTGCCTGAACATTTAAGTTGCCGAAGAGAATTACTCTGATTTCGAACCGACCTTGAGTTGTACTCATTTCAAGATGTTTATTTTGATTGTTCAGTAGCCATGTTTCAGATGGAAAGTTTTTGTCATCTGCTATATCAACTGCAAGAAAACCTTCAGCTAATTTTGAGTTTTTTCGCTCAAGCAAACTTAATCTGGCCTCTTCTAAACTTTGGTGAAAAGTTAGGAATAGTTCAAGTTCAACGGGGGTTTGACTCGCTTTAGATATTTCAAGTTGTCCAGCCCAACCCAACTCATTGGGTTCATTCCTAATGACGATCAGCCCATTATGCTCTAAGGTCGCGATATCGGGGAAAATTATATCGATAAGTTCAGGATCGGTAATTATGAGTTCGAATAAGTTTGGAAAATAAGGTGTAGCAGTAGATGTGAAAACTAAAGTTGGTGGCGTTACTTTCGTTACTTGAATAGTAACTGATGCAAAGGGTGTACTTGTCAATGAAGGCGTTGACGATGGTGTTTGGGCAGTAGTAACTGACGGTCTCGAAATTAAAGCACTAGACTCGCTAGAACGCTGAGTTGGAGAACAAGCCGCCAATAGAAGTGATACAAAGAAAATTGCAATGAGTTTTTTCATTAATGTTATCTGTTCTTGTCCGCGCTCGTCAGCGCCAATTTTGCTTGCAATATTATCCAGCGGCCTTATCATCTTCCATATACACATTATCCCAATAATCATAAGGCTCCAGATTGCAAACACTGAATTTGCCGCCCAATCATACACTGTGCGGCGATCAAGATACGAAATACGCAATACGCACTAGACCCGCTTATATCGGCTATACCCCCCCAACGACCGCTCGCGGGGCATCAAGACATAGACGGTTTCGGCGGGCACGGTGATATCCATGAAGGCGGCTTCAATCCGGCTTATAGCCGGGGAATCTGCCGGGGTGAGGAGGTTGATCACGGGCGTATCGTCCATCAGGCTGGCGTTGGCGATCATGATCCGCTCGGACACCGCGGCCCCGGACGGGTTCGCGACAACGATCACCGTTTCCAGCGCCCGGTCGGTGAACCGTTCAAACGCAAACAAACGCTCCGTTTCAATCGTCCGAAAATCCCCGATGCGTAAAACCCGGTGCTGTTTCCGTAGCCCGATCAAATTTTTCATCCACGCGAGTTCCTCGTTTTCGGCGGTCACGAGGTCCCAACGCATGGGGGCGCGGTTTTCCGGGTCACTGCCCCCGACCATGCCGGTTTCACTGCCGTAATAGACGTTTGGCGAGCCGGGCAGGGTAAATTGCAGGGCTTGAACCAATCGCCGCCGGGGAAGGTGGGGGAGGATCGTCGCCATGCGGGGGATGTCGTGGTTGTCAATCAGCGTCCAGGATTTGAGGATGGGTTCGATGCCCGCGTCGGCAATCAGCCGGGCGGCCATGCGCCCCGCGGTCAGGGGCGAAATCTGCCCGGAGGCCAACCCCAGCACGATCAGGCGCATACTGAAGTTCATCACCGCGTCAATGGACTTCAGCCATGTGTCGGGATAGTTGACGATCTCGCCCACGATCAGAGAGCCGGGCTTTTCGGCGTGCGCCGCGCGGGTGAGGTCGCGCAGAAAGTCATACCCTAGCTCGTAAGCGGTATCCAGCCGCCAGCCATCCGCGCCATCCCGCAAATAACTCCGCACCACGGAGTCGGCGGCCTCGTACAGATAGGCGCGCACGGCAGGGTTTTCGAGATTCAGCTCGGGCAAATTCTGAAACCCCGTCCACGAGCGGGAACCGCCCGCATACTGGGGGCCGATGGCGAACCAATCCCGCGTGGGGCTGTCCGGGTTTTGGAGGGCGTCTTGAAAGATCGGGGCGTTCCGGCCCATGTGGTTGAAGACGCCGTCCAGCACCACCTTCATGCCGCGGGCGTGGACTTCCGCCATCAGTTGCTTGAACTCTTCCCGGTCGCCAAATTCCGGGGAGATTTGCATAAAATCCAGCGCATCGTATTTGTGGTTGGTGTAGGCCAGGTGAATGGGGTTGAGATAGAGGACATCCGCCCCCAAATCTTGGATGTAGTCCAGCCGGGTCCGCAAACTAGCGAAGTCCCCGCCCCAGAAGTCAAGCTCGTGACTGCTCAATCGTTGGTCGTGCAGATAAGGCCCGGGTTGGGGCACTTCGTCCCAATTCCGTAGACGTTTGGGGGCAGGATACAGCGCGCGCTTATCCGGGTGGGCGGAGGGGGCAAACCTGTCTACCAGCACCTGATAGACAATGGCACCATTCCGCCAATCCTGTTCGCGCTGGGCGAAGGTTTCGGCGGCGGTATCCCGATGGAGGGCGTTGGTTGTGTGATTCATGAGTTCCTGTGAATGCTGTTACAGTTTGGAACAGGTCTGGTAGCACCCTGAGCGGAGGGTTGAGCGGAGGCTTTGCGAAGTCGAAACCCGTAGTCGAAGGGTGCGGAGACGATAACCTTTGCTGGTATCCTGTTACAGTTTGGGCAGAACAATAGACTGCTGACCCTGATATTTCCCCTTTTTATCCGCATACGAAGTCTCGCATTCCTCATCGGCCTCGAAGAACAAGACCTGGGCGATGCCCTCATTGGCGTAAATCTTTGCCGGGAGGGGGGTCGTGTTTGAGATTTCGAGGGTGACAAAGCCTTCCCATTCGGGTTCGAAGGGCGTGACGTTTACGATGATGCCACAACGCGCATACGTGCTTTTCCCCACACACACCGTCAACACACTGCGCGGAATCCGAAAATACTCCACCGTCCGGGCCAGGGCAAACGAATTCGGCGGGATGATGCAGACATCGCCTTTAAAATCCACCATGGATTTGGTGTCGAAATTCTTCGGGTCTACAATCGCAGAATACACATTCGTAAAAATCTTAAACTCATCGGCCACACGGATGTCATACCCATACGACGACACGCCGTAAGAAATGACCCCTTTCCGAACCTGCGCGGCCTCGAACGGCTCGATCATGCCGTGCTCCTGCGCCATTTTGCGAATCCAGTGATCGGGTTTGATGCTCATCTTAAGTTGCTCCTCAAAGGTGGGTTTATAAAGGGGTAGTTTACCACGCATAGACCGAAGACCGATGACCGAAGACCGATGCCGAAATCATTTCAATTCCATATATCTCCCCTCCGTCTCCCGTCCTCCGCCCCCCGTCTTCCTCTTACCACCCACTCCCCCCAAACACCGTCCGCAACAAATCCCACCGCTCCCCCTCCGACATCGGACGCGCCCGCGCATAATCTTCAAACCGCATCGTCAACAACTCCGTCCCAATGTATCGCCCGTCATAAAACACATGATGATCCACAAACCCCTGCTCCGTCCCCGGTGACACGCCATACTGATCAAAAAACAGATTCCCCAATCCAAAGTGCAAAAACGAGTCCCCCACAAACTCAAACCCATGCGGATGATGCGCCTGACTGCCCGACACCACCACCGCCCCCGCCTGTGCCAACCGCCGAAAATCCGCCTTTGTCACATCGGGGATGTCGTAACTGTAATACTCAAAATGCTGAAAACTGGCGATGACCATGTACCCCTCCGCCTTCAACCGGGCGATCTCCCCTTCCAGCCACGGAAAATCACAATGCACCGACCCCGGGAACGTATCCGACGCCCGCGCAAACCCGCCCCCCTTCCCATTGCACCCAATGAACGCGAACCGATTCCCGTTATGTTCCAACAACGCCGCCTGTTTCCCCTCGTCGAATGTCGCCCCGCCCCCGTACACCGGCCACCCTTTCTCCGCATACAGCCCCAATGTGTACAGCATCGCCTCCCCACCCCAATCGTGGAAATGATCCCCCGTCAACTCCACCACATCCGTCCCCACATCCTCCAACAATTGCAAATATCGCGTATCCGAGCAAAACACCACCCCCTCCTGCACCGGGTTCGGGTACGGACAATCCTCCGCAAACGGCACTTCGTTGGAGATATGCGTAATGTCCGCGTTCCGCAACCACGTGCCGATGTCCCGCGCGGGGTACAGAATCCCCTGTTGTTCCATCCCGAACGCGGTCGCCCGCACGAGCGCGGTCACGCCGGTCATCGCCACCACGGTCAACTTGTCGGGGTCGTAATTCGGCGCGGGGGCTTGTACCTGTGCGGTCAACGGATACGCCGCGGGGTCAAAATCGTTGCGGAGCGGGGATTGCCCGTCAATGGCGATCACTTTCCAGCGCGGGGAAAGTTCCTGAAACGGGATAATCGCCCAGGCATCGCGCTGTGCCCAGGCGTTATCCAGCAACTCTTCGGCAGGCATGATCCGAACGTTGACCGGCGCACCCCACGCGGGGGCGAACGCGTCTACGGTCGCTTGACTGGCGAGAAGCGGAGGCCCATCCTCGGCCCACGCGGCTTGCACGTCCGCGAGGCTTACGTTATCGGTCAGCGTGGGGAACGCGGCGGCGAGGACGAAAATCCAGGGGGTAAAGGGCACGTCCGGGGTGG
>JABWBV010000332.1 GCA_013359445.1 Anaerolineales bacterium
CTTGTCGAAGTTGATCGCCGCCGGAGATGGGTTGAGTTTGTCTATGTCAAACTTCTCGATCAAATCCTGCATCGTAAAGATTTCGGTTTTGTCGTCGTAACTCCAGCCCATCAACGCGATCCAGTTGACCACGGCCTCAGGGATGTAGCCCAGGTTTTCCAAATCGGTCAGGAAAATGGACTGCCCATCCATCGCCATCGCCTCTGTATCCCGTTTGCTCATTTTGCCTTTGCCGCTCGGTTTCAGAAACACGGACGGGTGAATCCAAATCGGTTGTTCCCACCCCAACGCCTTGTAAATATGCACATGCAACGGGAATGTCGGCAACCACTCCTCGGTGCGGAAGACATGCGTGATCTCCATCAAATGATCATCCACCATCGCGGCCAGATGATACACCGCCAACCCGTCTGATTTCACCAGCACGTAATCGTCCAGTTGGCTGTTTTGCACGGTGATATCGCCCCGTAGATGATCGTGTACGGTGATACTGCCCTCGGTCGGCATCTTGAACCGGATCACATGCGGTTCCCCCGCCGCGACCCGGGACGCGACCTCCTCTGGGGGCAGGTGATGGCAGTGCCCATCGTATCGCGCCTGCTGTTTGTTCGCCTGTTGCTGTTTCCGCACCGTATCCAACCGTTCGGGCGTACAAAAACATCGGAACGCGTGTCCGCTTGCGATCAGTTTCTCCGCGTACTCCTGATAAATCGCCTTGCGCTCGGATTGGCGGTACGGCGCGTGCGGCCCCCCGATGTCGAACCCCTCATCCCACTGCAACCCCAGCCAGTGTAGCCCATTAATAATTTCCTGCTCGCTCTCGGACATATACCGTTTTTGGTCGGTATCTTCCAAGCGCAAAATAAACTGCCCTCCAGTTTGGCGAGCAAGCAAATAATTGTACAAAGCAGTGCGCCCACTCCCGATGTGGATACGACCAGTCGGAGAGGGAGCAAAACGGACACGGGCGGGTTTATGGGTCATGCGATTACTCCTGAGACTTTTGAAGTCTGAAAATAGAAACAAAAAACACCCACTAGACAGCAGGTGTTCGTTCGCGCCAAAGGGGAATGGAGCAAACGATGTTACATGGTTTCCTGCTGTTGGGTGTTTGTGTAGGTCTTCACAGAAGGCATTATACTCGTATTACCCAAACGGGTACAGTCTTCCACGCGAAGTCGCGGGAGATTGAAAAATGAATTGCCCGGAAGAATGACCGTTGATATAATCGGCGGGAGGCGGGGATGGTACATAAAGGAAATTAGGTAAATAATGTAAATAGGGTAAATCTGGTACATACCCTATCTACCCTATCTACCCTATCTACCCTATCTACCCTATCTACCCTATCTACCCTAACTACCCTGTCTACCCTATCTACCCTAACTACTCCGAAGGAACCTCCATGACCAACGAAACCCCTACCGAATCCAAAGATTTCATCCGCGAAATTGTTGACGAACACAACCGCACCGGGCGGTTCGGCGGACGCGTCCAAACCCGCTTTCCCCCGGAACCGAACGGATATTTGCACATCGGTCATGCCAAGTCCATTTTGCTCAACTACGGGCTGGCGCAACAGTACGGGGGCAAGTTCAACTTTCGCTTTGACGACACCAATCCGGTCAAAGAAGAACAAGAATACGTCGACTCCATTCAGGCCGACGTGCGCTGGCTTGGCGCGGATTGGGAAGACCGGCTGTTTTACGCCTCCGACTATTTCGGGCAGTTGTACGCGTGGGCGGTGCAGTTGATCAAAGAAGGCAAAGCCTACGTGGATGATCTCTCGCAGGACGAAATCCGCGCGTACCGCGGCACCCTGACCGACCCCGGTAAAGAATCCCCCTTCCGCAATCGCTCGGTCGAAGAAAACCTCAATTTGTTCGAGCGGATGAAAAACGGCGAATTCCCGGACGGGGCACGCGTCCTCCGCGCCAAGATTGACATGGCCTCGCCTATCATCAACCTCCGCGACCCGGTCATGTACCGTATCCTCCATGCTGAACATCACCGCACCGGCAATCAATGGTGCATCTACCCGATGTACGACTGGGCACACGGGCAGTCGGACTCGATTGAGGGCATCACGCACTCGATCTGTACCCTGGAATTTGAGAATCACCGCCCGTTGTACGACTGGTATTTGGACGCGTTGGGTGTACATCATCCCCAACAAATCGAATTTGCCAAACTCAACCTGACGTATATCGTCTTAAGCAAACGTCGCCTGATCCAACTGGTGAAAGATGGGTACGTCAGCGGGTGGGATGACCCGCGGATGCCCACGATTGCGGCGTTTCGGCGGCGCGGCGTTACGCCCGAGGCGATTCAGAGTTTCGTGTCCGCGGTCGGGGTGGCAAAAGCGAACAGCACGATTGACCTCGCCCTGTTCGAATACCATATTCGTCAGAATTTGAATGCCCACGCCCTGCGCCGGATGGCGGTGCTGAACCCGCTCAAAGTTGTGATCACCAACTACCCCGAAGGGCAAACGGACATGCTCGACGCGATCAACAACCCCGAAGATGAATCTGCCGGGTCGCGCCAGGTGCCGTTTTCCCGCGAACTCTATATCGAGCAGGACGATTTTATGGAAGACCCGCCCAAAAAATACTTCCGTTTGTCCCCAGGGGTGGAAGTCCGGCTACGGTATGGGTATTTCATCACCTGTACGGATGTGGTGAAAGACGCGGATGGCAAAGTCGTTGAAATTCACTGTACGTATGATCCGACCACCCGCGGCGGGCAGGCTCCCGACGGGCGCAAGGTGAAGGGCACCATCCACTGGGTCTCCGCCGCCCACGCCGTGGACGCCGAAGTGCGCCTGTACGACCGGCTGTACACGAAAGAAGACCCGATGGACATGCCCGAAGGACAAACCTTCCTCGACGCCATCAACCCCGACGCGTTGGTGGTACTCAACGACTGTAAACTCGAACCCTCTCTGGCCGAAGCAACTACCCAGGATCGTTTTCAGTTCGAGCGGGTGGGCTATTTCTGCCTGGATTATGATAGCCAACCTGGAAAATTGGTCTTCAACCGGACAATTACGTTGAAAGACGCGTGGGCGAAGATGGCAGGGAAGTAACCAACATGATTGATTTCACCACCAAACTCGGCCTCCGCGCCCAAGAACGTCTCGCCACGGAATATGTGGTCTGGCTCATCACCGTAGATGCCCACGGTTCCCCCCAACCCCGCCCGGTGTGGTTTGTTTGGGATGGGGAAGCGTTTGTGATCTACAGCCAGAAAACGGCGAAAAAACTCTTGCACATTGCCCGCAACCCTCACGTTTCGCTCCATTTTGATGGGGGACCGAAGGGGGAGGATATTCAAGTCTTTTTGGGCACGGCGGAAATTGTCGAAAACCCAACGCCCACGAACGAAAACAAAGCGTATACGGAGAAATATCACGGGGGGATCATCGAATTGGGGGCGACGGACAAATCGTTCGCTGGAGAATATTCCGCATGCATTCGGGTGAAGCCGGAGCGGTTACGAAGTTTTTAGGGTCTTAAAAAAATCAGGCGCACTTTCACAAGTGCGCCTGATTTTTTTAACTGATTTCTTGGAGCCTTTCCCCGCATCGTTTGCAGAAGGCGGCGTCCAGATCGTTTTGGGTGCCACATTGGGGACACGCGATGCTTGTCGGCGTTGGAACCATGTCTGGGGTAACCAGTTCCCCGGTGAGGATGGGATCGCTTTCGGCGGTCTGTGCGGGGAGGGCGGGGGTTTTCTTTTTTCCCCATCCCAGGCGGGGGCGTTTGATTTTCGGGGCTTTCCGCAGAATGTTCTGCGCCATTGTTTTTCCCTGTTCAAACGCTTGCCGGGACATCTCTCCCAATTGTTTGCGGGTGATGTGCCGCCCTGTGAGGTACCACGCCAGGACCGTATGCCCAACGACATACGTGCCCGAATAGGCCACGGCCACTTTCGGGACAATGCCCCAGACTGGGATCAGCCCCACGAGCGAGCGGGCGATCTGGCGCCACAAAAACCCGGTGCCGATCACCCCGCCGAACTCGCCGAGGTAATATTGCCAGTCTTTGGGGAGGCCGAGCGCGAGGCCGAGTTTGTAGACGAGCAGGGCTTGTGCTTTGGTCAGCACCACGATGTCGGCGATGTTGAGCGGGATGTCGAGGATGGGGATGATTTCGGCCAGGCCGGTGCTGATGGAGTAGGTGACATTGGTCAAACAGGTTTGTTGAATGAGTTCGCGGGCGATGGGTTCGCGCAGGAGGGGGAACCGGCGTCCGAGCGCGAGGGAGTAATCGGGCAGGGCGCGGATCAGGGCGAGGGCAAAATCTTTTTGAAGAAAGGGGAGATCGAGCGCGGAACCGTAAATTTTCGGGGTTTTTCCGGCTTCCAGCCAGGGGATGATGGCGTCTTTATCCGAAAGCGTGTCGAGTTTGTTGTAAAAAACCAGGACATCTTTTTCGCGTTTGCGCCACCCATCCAGCAGGACTTGTTCCCGACTGACATCGCTGGCATTGACATCCATCAGCAGGATGATCAAATCGGCATTGGTCGTCTGCTCGCCCATATCCAGGTCGGCAAGCAGGATGGGGGTCAGCGTGCGTTGATCGGGGCGGCGTGGGTCTACGCGTAATTGTCCGGCGAGGGTGCGTTTCCCCACCCCGGGCGCACCGACAATGGCGAGGTTGATCTCCTGCTCCGCCGCTTCTCGAATCGGGCGCAGGTCGAGTTCTTGGATATTTTTCCAGACCGTCATCGGGTTGAATTTCATAGGGGTGCTCAAGGTATCATCTCAATATTTCGGGGTAAAAAAGAAAAAAGATGCGTCAAAGTTATAACACATACGCCAGGGAGAAAAATAGGTTTCATAGGGAAATCCTTGCCCAAAAGAACAACAAGAATTATTATCCGCCACTATGTATCGCCGAATAATCCTTTTTATGCTCTTCCCCTTGTTTTTTTTGCCCTTCACCCTAAAAAGTGCCCCGGCCTCCCGGTTGATGATCGTGCAAAACGTCGGGCAATACCCCTCCGACATTCGCTATCATACTCTGGGCGGAAGCGGTTCGCTCTGGTTATCCGAAAATGCCCTTTGGTGGACGACCACGGACCAAATATTGCACGTTTCTTTTCCTGGTGCAAAGGCACATCCTTCTTTGCAACCTGCTCAGCCTCGCCCGACCCACCTTTCCTACTATCGCGGGCATGAGGCTACGCAGTGGCTCGAAGGCGTGCCTGTTTTTGGTCGTCTGCAATACCTGGACCTTATGCCTGGGGTCGATTTGGAAATCTTGGAGCAAAAAGGGCAGATTGTTTTGCGGGCCTCTGCCGCGTTGGAAATGGCCATCTCGGACGGGGACACCGCGCCGCGCGCGTTCACCCTTCAGCCTGGTCAGCCCACCCCGCTTGAGCAGGTTCTCGGCTCAAATTCCGCGGGGGGCACGATCCCCGCGCGGGGCGCCACCCCGAACGGGTCCCCCCTCCTCTTCGGCACCTTCCTCGGTAGTGACGGGTTGGATCAAGCCCATGCCATCGCCACCGATGACCTCGGGCGCGTTTACCTCGCCGGACAAATGCTCCCCATTCCGGTGCCCCTGGCCTCCGAACGCCAACCTTTGCACGCGGTGGAAGCGTTCCTCGCGCGCTTTAATCCCGATGGAAGCGAGGCGGAATACCTCACCATCATCCTGGGGGATGTCGAGGATTGGGGCAAAGCGCTGGCAGTCACAGAAACGTATGAGGTGTATTTTGTGGGCGAAACCGACTCGACCGATTTCCCGACGACTGCCGGAGCTTACGATCTTGAAGAAAATGGTTCGTTTGACGCCTTTTTGATGAAGTTTGATGCGGATGGGGCGGTGGTTTTTAGTACGCTGTTTGGCGGTGGCCAATGGGATGTGGCGACTTCTGTGGCGGTGGACGCGATGGGGTCTGTTTATCTCGCGGGGGACACCTGGTCGGCTGACTTCCCGACTACACCGAATGCTTTTGACGAAGTGTTGGATGGGCCGCGTGATGTTTTTATTGCCAAATTTAGCCCGGACGGGAGCACCCTTTTGTATAGCACGTATGTGGGCGGAGAAAACATTGAGCGCGCCGAGGCCCTCGCGTTAGCCGCCCCAGATGTGGTGCATTTTGCCGGTTGGACAAGGTCCGCGGGCTTTCCGACCACGCCAAATGCGTATGATCCCACGTATAACAATGCGATAGATGCTTTTGCGGCGCAACTTACGCTGGGGAGTGCTACACTAACGTATGGGACGTTTTTAGGGGGGAGTGGAGATGATCAAATTTATGATCTTGCCCTCGATGCGGCTGGGGAGGTGTATCTGACCGGGGCGACGGTTTCTGCCAATTTTCCTGCCACGCTAGGGGCCTACGATACGACCTGGGCGGGCGGCCCCCCAGCTTGTGATGGCCTGCCCTGCCCGGACGCGTTTGCCGCGCGTCTTTCGGCCAACGGACAGTCGTTGGGGTATGCTACTTTCCTCGGGGGTACGGTCTGGGATCAGGCGAACGATATTGCGGTTGATCCGGCGGGCAATGTATATTTGACAGGGGAGGTAAATTCCAGTGGCTTTCCTGTTTCGGCGGAAGCTTATGACGCGGACTTAACGGGGGGACGCGATGGTTTTCTCACCGTTTTTAATAACACATTGGGACAACTGGTTTATAGCACTTTTCTGGGGGGAAGCGGGTTTGATGTTGGGTATTCGCTTTGGTTGGGCAAAAATGGGGGCGTTTTTCTTGGGGGGACCACCCTCTCGTCGGATTTCCCTGTCTCGGAGGGGGCTTACGATCCCTCCATCAATGGCGATTATGATGGCTTTGCAGTTTTGTTTTCCTTACCTATTCATCCCTATATGACCCCCACTCCTAGCCCTACCATCACCCCCACTGGAACCATCCCCACCGCAACCCCCACGCCCACCGCGACGCCCGAAATTGAATGGAATCAGTTCCTCCCGTTCGTGAAACGTGGAAAGTAGGGCGTAAACCTATTGACTCAAAAAAACTCCCGCCTTTCTACTTTCCTGAGGCAGTCATTCCTCTGCGCCTCTTCAGTAACTCAGTGATTCATCTGATTGCTCAGTGGTAAAACCCTGCGTTTGAGCTTTTTCCCGTGAGCTGGTGCCCCATTTGCTCTGCTTTCAGGAGTTGATCTGAAGTTCGATTTTTAGATCAAAGGCCGCCTTCACCATAAAAACGGGAAGAAACGTTGCGTGCGGCGGGGGAAAGGTTGTTAAGGTTGACGGAAGTGGTATAATCTATTTATCAATCAAATATGGCATCTTTGGATGCCGCCTTCGGGGCAGGGTGCGTGGAGTTTCGTGAGAAACTCTGCAATTCCCGATCGGTGGTACAGCCCACGAGTACGTGCAAATTCAGCCATAGACCTGAGTTGCCGTACATGATCCGGTGAAATTCCGGGGCCGACGGTATAGTCCGGATGAAAGAAGGAAAATAAACTTTGCTTTGCCGCGTTATCAAGAACGCTGTTTTAAGGTGAAGTTTATTTAAGCAACAACCAGAAGTTGTTTCCGCGCGAATCCCCGAAAACTGATCAAGTTTTCGGGTTTTTTGTTGTATGGGACAATGTATTTGTGTTTTGTTATATTTTGCCCCGAAGCATCAAGTCTCTTGATGCTTCTTTTTTTGTAACGACTCCGACCAGACCCAAAGGTTTCGTTTGCAAGCAAAGCCTAAAAATGCACCTTGTTTGCAAATGAC
>JABWBV010000333.1 GCA_013359445.1 Anaerolineales bacterium
GTTCCGCGGCAATCTTCACACAGTCCACCCGGTTCGGTTGCCCGCCCCCGATCCCCACCGTCGCCTCCCCGACTGCAAACACAATTGAGTTGGATTTCACATGCTGGCAGGCAATCCACGCGAACTGCATCGCCTGCCATTCCTCGGGGGTGGGTTGACGCTCGGTCACCACTTTCCACGTTGTTTCCACCGGATCGCCAAAATCTATGGATTGGCGCACGAACCCGCGCGTGATCGAGCGCAGTTCGTGTTCCGGTTCCACGGTCGTATCGGGCATCGTCAGCAGGCGCAGGTTTTTCTTTTTGCTCAAAATATCCATCGCCTCGGGTGTAAAGCCGGGCGCGGCGATACATTCCAGGAACAGATCGCCCAGTTGGTTCGCAATCCCCGCGTCGAACGGGCGATTGACCGCCACCACCCCGCCGAACGCCGAAATCGGATCGGACGCGAACGCGCGCGGGTACGCATCCCCCAACGTGTCGCCGCACGCCACCCCGCACGGGGAGAGATGTTTCACGATCACCACGCTGGGCCGTTCAAAGCTGACCGCCGCCCGCCAGGCCGCATCCAGATCGAGCATGTTGTTGTATGAGAGCGGTTTGCCTTGCAGGAGGTGGCCGCCCATTGGCCCGGCGTTGGGGGTGTACCCGTAAATTTCCGCGGATTGATGCCAGTTTTCGCCATAGCGCAGGGTTTGGATTGGGTACAGGGTGAGGCGCAGGGGGTGGTTTTCTTGCGGGGTGAGGTGCCCGGTGTCGTAGGTGAGTTGTTCGCTCAAATATTTGGTGATCGCCGCGTCATAATCGGCGGTGTGGGCAAACGCTTTGACGGCTAACCGCGCCCGCATTTTGAGCGAGGTTCCGCCGTGGGTTTGAATCTCGTGCAAAATTTCGGGGAAATCCGCCGCGTCGGTCACCACCGTAACCCGTGCGTGGTTTTTCGCCGCCGCGCGGATGAGCGTGACCCCCCCGATGTCAATATTTTCGATGGCATCCGCGAGGGTGACATCCCGTTTGCCAATCGTCTGTTCAAACGGGTACAGGCTACAGGCGACGAGGTCAATGTATTTGGCACGAATCTCGCCGAGTTGTGCAGCATCTTCGTCCGTCGCGCGGGCGAGAATGCCGCCGTGAACCGCCGGGTGTAAGGTTTTCACCCGCCCGCCCAAAATTTCGGGCGAGTTGGTGTATTCGGCAATATCAATGACGGCTAAATCCGCTTCGCGAAGGGCACGGGCAGTCCCCCCACTGGCGAGCAAATCCCAGCCTGATTCGATCAGGCCACGGGCAAAGGTGATCAGGCCGGTTTTATCGGAGAGGGAAAAGAGGGCAGTGGGCATGGAGTCTCCTTGAATTAATTCATATTGGAATTTATGGGAATTTATCGGAACTCGTAGGAATTTTATAGCGCTCCCATCAGTTCCCACAAACTCCTACGAATTCCTTTCATTCATCTTCCAACACCTTCCCAATCGCTTCCACAAACACCCGATGCTCCGTCTCATGTACACGAGATTCCAGCATTTCAAGGGTATCATCGGGATAAATGGGGACAATTTCTGTGGCAATAACTGGGCCTTCGTCCACCCCCTCGTCAGGGACGAAGTGAACCATGACGCCGGTGTGGGGGATTTCTCCACGTTGAAAGGCGTCGAATGCGCGGGCAATGGCGTCCGTGCCGGGGAAGGTGCCGGGGAGGGCGGGGTGCAGGTTGAGGACCATCTCGGGGAAATGTTCGAGGAAGGACATCGTCAGCAGGCGCATCCACCCGGCGAGGATGATCAAATCTGGTTCGTACAGGTTGACGAGCACGGCCAGGTCTAAATCGTAGGTGGTGCGGAGTTTGCCCGCTTTTTGGTACACGCCCCAGGGACGGTACAGCGCGGGGATACCCCGATCCATTGCCCGTTGCAGGGCGTAGGCATTTTTCCGGTCACTGATGACGGCGACGACTTCGGCAGGGAGCGTGCCATTGTCGCAGGCGTCGAGGATGGCTTGCAGGTTGGTTCCGTTGCCAGAGGCGAGGACGACGAGACGATATTTTTCGGTCATAGTTATTTCTTTGTTGAAAGTTGAAAGTTGAAGGTTGAAAGTTACCTTGAACTTTCAACCTTCAACTTTCAACCAATGTAACACCTTTCCCCTCTACAACCTCCCCAATCACCCACGTCTCTTCCGGGATTCCGGCTTGCACTTCGGCGAGGTGTTCGGGGCGGACGATGGCGACCATGCCGATGCCCATGTTGAAGACGCGGTACATTTCCAGGTCGGAGATGTTGCTGAGGCGTTGGAGGAGGGGGAACAGCGGGGGGACAGGCCACGAATTTCGGGCGATACGCACGCCGCAACCTTCGGGGAGGACGCGGGGGAGGTTTTCGAGGAAGCCGCCACCGGTGAGGTGGGCGAGGGCGACGACAGAAGACAGGAGACTGGGGACAGGCTCTTCTCCGTCTCCCATCTTCCGTCTGCCGTCGAGCAAGGTCAGGTAGGAGCGGTGAGGGGCCAGTAAAACGTCGGCTAAGGGGAAGCCGAGTTCGGGGTAAATGTGATCGAGGGGGACGCCGTCAAACAGGCGGCGAATGAGGGAGTAGCCGTTGGTGTGGGGGCCGGAGGAGGCGAGGCCGAGGAGTTTGTCGCCAGGACGGGCCACGCGGGGGAGCAAATCCGGGCGGTTGACGACGCCGATCAGGGTTCCGGCCACGTCAAAATGCCCGTCGTGGTACACCCCCGGCATTTCCGCCGTTTCCCCACCGAGGAGGGCACACCCCGCCGCGCGGCACGCCTCCGCCATCCCGGTGACGATTTCGGCGACCATTTCCGGGTCGAGACGGCTGGAGGCGATGTAGTCGAGGAAAAACAACGGGCGCGCCCCCTGAACAAGGATGTCGTTGATGCAGTGGTTGACGATGTCATGGCCGATACCTCGGTATCGGTCGATGCCGCGGTAACGTCCGGCGGACGCGGCGAGGGCGACTTTTGTCCCTACCCCGTCGGTCGTGCCCACCAGCACCGGATCGGACATGCCTTTGAGCGCGGCGGCGGAAAACAGCCCGCCAAACGAGCCGACTTCGGACAGCACGGCGGGGGTGTAGGTGGATTTGACCGCGTCTTTCATCAGGGTAACGGCGCGGTTTCCGGCGTCAATGTTGACTCCGGCGGTGGCGTAGGCAGATTGGGGATTGGGGATTGGGGGTTGGGGATTGGTCAATTTTCGCTCCGAGGATCATCTTTGGGAGGATGGCCTTTAGTTGCGGCCCAATACAGGCGGAGTTTGGCTATACGCGCAAACTCCTTTGGCCGTTTCCACAACGGCCGGAGTTGTGCTGGAATCCCATCTGACATTTTAGTGATTTTTGGGGAGTAATGAGAGCGTGTAATCAGCCTTCGCTTTCAACAACGCCAATTGATCGATTTCCGCGAGCAAATCATCCAGTTCCTGCTCTTCTTGAGCAGACAGTTTTCCCTCACGATTTTGACCTAATAAAAATTCCAGTCTGTCTTGATATTCTGAGGCCAGCATTGTGTGAGCAAGCACTTTCAATTCTGCCTGGGAGTGCTCCAACAAGAGAGTTACGTTTTTTTCCTGGGCATTGGATTTATCCGTGCTTTTTTGCATCGCGAAAAAGCGCGGTTGATATTTCAGCCTGTTTATCTTTGTAGGAATCTGTGCAAAAATAACTTCCGTTTTCCGCTCGTCCTGAATTTGGAAATCTCGCCAGAGCAAAAGCCGGAAGTAGTTTTTACACAACTCCAAGCATCCTCGCTCAATATATGCGCTGGAGCGAGGATCTCAGGATCTCTATGCCCTTTTGCACTACTAATGCCTTTTCACCCTCTATGCCTATAATGGGTTCATTGTCCCAAAATTCAATTATCAGTCTTCCTAAATAACTGTTGCCAGGAATTTCACCTGAAACAGGCATTGGTTGCAGTTTATCAATTTCAACTGAAGTGTAGGGCTTGCGGAATTCATTAAGAGCAATCTCAACCTTTGCTTTAATATCTTCGATATTATGTTCGTCTACTACAAAATGGACATCATTATCCCAAACTTCGACGAAAATTCTTCCTTGGTATACTCTCCCATTTAATGAGCCCAGAATTGGGTTTGTTGACCAAAGTTCTCCATTAACTTCTGGTGGTGCAGCTGTTTTTTCCTCAGCCACTGGTGCCTCGTACATTTTATTAATCTCCTTTTATGAAAAAAATTTTATTCTATTACATTAACAACAAGCTGAACTGGGGCAACCACACTCGTGTCCACCGTCATCGCAAACAAGTTGATAAGCGAAGAAACAATTACACAAACAAAGTGTACAATTACAGGTACATGTATAACAGTACTGCCCATTAGGACTGCAACAAGTAACTTTTGACTTACAATAAGAACAACCCCCAAAACATATTCTACAATTACTGCTGGCACGAGCCTCTTTGACTTGGAAGAGATGGATGCCTAAAACAGCAGCTACACCTGTAATTGCCAGCTTAAAAAAATCCCGGCGTGATATGTTAAGAGATACTGATCTAATTAAATCGTCTACTCTAGACATATTAACAACTTCCTTTTTTCCATGTTTATGTGATGAGTGATTGGCCATAGTTTCCTCCAGTAAAAAGATATAGGACATTAATTTCCAAATATTTGGCTTACAACGCGTAATTTTTCATCTGCAATAATAGTAGTGGGTGTCGAAAGAATTCCCCAATTTTCAGCTGCCGATTTATTTTCATCAACCAAAATAACAAACGTATTATGGTTTATTCCGATTTGTTGAAGCATATCCAGAGTATCATCAATACTTGAAATACTTATTAATACCTTGCGTTTTACAGATGGATCAAAGGGATCGGCCCCATTTGTCTGAATTTTTGATAGAAACTCCTTGCATGGTTCGCAATTAGCACTCACAAGTAAGAAGGCCGTTTTAATTCCTTGAAATTTTGACAATAACATCTCCTCACCCGATAATGTTAATAAATCTAATTCAGGTAAGGGATCGCCAGTCAAAAGTTTTGATGGGGGTAGTTTTATGTTGGGCAACGATTGATAAACTATCCCCAAATTTCGAAGAATAATAACTACGACCAACGCTAGAATTATGAATAAAATCCATAATATGAAATATGAAATCAACCACAACCCAGTCACTTAAACACCTCCGAATTATTATTTGGAGCCAACATTAATCCTTGTTCATCACCGAGAATGAAAATCGGCTGTATTTTCAGAACAGTTGGTACTGGACGTTTAGAACGGTTCATCTATTTTGCTCTGGTATTCTTTTGGAGCGAAAAATCTTATTGTCAATGTAAACTCCCCACTCTAAGAGGTAAGGTATTAGGATACAAGAACATATCGCGAGTAAAATGAACAAGATATTTGTGATTGAAGAAAGAGAAGTATTCAAGTCAAGAGCCCACCAACTACGAAACGAAGCAATAGAGTCGGTGTATGTTATAGATATTTGAACTATAAGAATTGCAAAAATAAGCAATATCAGATCTCGGACTACCATTCCCCAGTTGATTACCATAGTACTCGCGAAAACAGAGCAATTACAGTCAATATCACGCCCTCTCAATAGATTGACACTAATCGCTAAGATAAAAGCTAGTAGGAGAACGGAAGCAATAACCCCTGCTGTAGGTAATGCAATTCCGCTTAATAAAAGTAATGCAGTGAAAATTTCGATCCATGGCAGAACCACACCAAGTTTTACAGCGATTGTCGGGGGAAGAACGTCATAATTTACAACGCCTTTGGAAGAACTACCTGTATCTAGCAATTTTCCAATAGCAGGCTGTAGGAAAAAAAATGCAAGTGACATTCTGGTTATAAGAAGTAGGTTGAAGGGAAGCTCAGAGAATTCCAATTTGTCACTCAATGTTCAGTTTTTTGGTTGATACAGCGCCTAACAAGGTGAGTCAAACAAAAAGTTGGTTGGTATTTATTTCTTGAAATGTAGGGATTAATAGGTTGTTGCTAATAAATATTATAAATGGATGAATTTCCTCTAACAATTTACTAATTGTAGCTGGGTTATAGCTAATGTCAAATTAAAAACAAAAGGCGATGGACAAGCCACCACCTTTTCACATTTATCAAAATTACGCAAGAGGGTAAATATATTTTATTGTTTACCAGTGGTTATTCATAGAGCGATTCAGCTATCGCTACAAGATCATTTAATTCAAGACCGAGATTGTAGAAATCCAACACATATGTGAAATTATCGTCTTCCCATGATAAGAGCCCTGTATCAGCAGCATTATCCCACTCCAAACCTTCCCACAAATTTTGCCCGTCCAAACTTTCAGCATTTCCGTCCTCTAATATCCATCCTCCCCTTACATATGTGGCTTCATTCCCATTCACAAACACGATTTGCTCGTCAGTTTTTTGAACTGCGTAGCCACTGCCTTCAACTAAAGTACCTAAGTAAATCGTTAATTGTAAACTTGCATCTGCCGTTTCCTCACTCATACTTTCAGACTTATATAATAAATTTACTGCGACTTCGCTACCTGCTGTTGTGCAATTACCAATATTATCGCAAGAGGTACCTTGTGGCCCAGGCCCCACAACCACTCCCTGAAGTATAAAACCCTCCGGTACTAATTTCAACGTTGGAATTGGAAAAGGAACTAAAGCTTGGGCTTCTTCCAGGCTCATCCTATGAAGTTCTTGCTCCACTGGTACAGGCTTTTCAGCTGTAGGGTCAGAATTAGAGGGAATACTAGCTTCTAAGTTTGGTTCAAATAAAACAAGCCCAAATCGTTGGAAAAATTGGGAGGCACGCGCTCCAGCATCAGGAACACTCAATAGAAAAGCAAACAAGATTGTGATCATTAAGACGGATATTACAAAATAGGCTTTTCTTATGGAATCAGAGTTTGGCCACCTCTCCGAATTGATATTTCTAATGTTAATTTGATTCATTATTTGAGGAAACAAATCAAGATTAGGAGAAAATCTTGTTTCTTCTATTTCCTCTAGAACACGATTTATTCTTTGGTTATTCATCACGTACCTCCAAAAAAACTTCATAGTTGATACCGTTAAAGATCGATTATTCTTTTTAGAATACTTACAGAATTTAGAATCAATAAAAGGATAACAAATCTCGTAAACGGTTTATAGCGTAACGCAAGCGCCATCTAATCGTTGCATGCGGAACATCAATTTTTTCTGCTAAATCCTTCGAGCTATATCCTAAGTAATAATACATAACAATAGCAGCACGTTGTGGTGCTGAAATTTTTCCAAGTGCTTCCCAAACACATCGGTGCAGTTCTTCTTTCTCCAAAGCAAAATCCAATTCGAGTTCAAAGTTTGTTAAGATATCGGGTTGTAAATCATCCAATCTCACAATCCATTTATTCTTTTGAATGGATTTTAGCGAATCATTAGTTACAATTTTGAGGAACCACGGGCCAAATGGTCTACTCGAGTTAAATTGATTAATATGTTCGTAAGCGCGAAGAAAGGCAGTCTGTACAATATCTTGGGCCAGGTCAACATCTCTCACAATCAAATCAGCTAAATAAACAGCCTTAACTTGATATAGTTTGACTAAGACCTCTAATCCGCTAATGTCACCTTGTTTAAGTCTCTGTATAGCAGTTTGCTCTTGGTTCATTGGTTATTTATTGGTGGTAATTAAAATCGTACTAACAACTCTACTATAGTTAATATCTTC
>JABWBV010000334.1 GCA_013359445.1 Anaerolineales bacterium
TTTGTGTCACGCCGAATTCCCCCACATCGCACGCGGCGCCGTTCCACGTCATTTCCTCGGCGACCTTGACCTCGCGGGGGACGTACCGCGAATTTTTTCCACTCCCCACCTTTTCTTCGCCAAACACCCAGCCCAACACCCGCCCCCACCGCACCCAAAACGGCAGGTACACGACAAAGTCTTCCTGCAATTTCGCTTTTTGGCTCAGGTCGCGGGCAATGGCATAACTACTGGTGAAAAAGGCTTTGGTGGCCTGCAAGGCTTGATTGCGTTGAATCTTTAGGGGGACTTGATACCGGCGGAGGCCGCGCTCCCCGCGCACAAGGGCGCGTTGCTGGCAGTAGGGGCATTCGACGATGGGCTGTCCTTCGGGAATGGGGACGGTACCGCCGCAATTGGGGCAGGTGAGGCCGTGGAGGGAATCGGAGGATGAGGGCATGTTGGATTTTAGTTCCTATACTTTCGCCGCGACCCAGGCCGCGAGGGCAAAAAAGACGCCTGCCGCCGGAATGCCCAGCCCGACACAAATCAGCATCCCGAGGCCAATCGCTTCGGGGGTGTCAAAAAAGGCGCTGAACAACGGAATCGCGGCCAGGATCAGGAAGACGACGAGGGTCAGCCCGGCGACGGCCTGGTAGGTGGTTTCGTCTTTGGCGGGGAAGAGGTTGGCGAGGGTTTTGCCCGTGGCGGCTTCGACAAGGGCGGTGTAGGTCTGGTCTTTGTAGCGGTATTTGTAGGTGAAGACGGGGAGATGCACGAGGGCGGATTCGGCGATTTCGGTGGGTTGGACGCCCCGGCTTTGTAACCAGCGTTGGGCGGCGTCGAGCGGCACGGTCGGGGGGGTGGCGTCGGCGTCGGCTTGATGATCGTACTTTCGCAGGTCCCCCGCGGGGAGGGCGAGGCGTTTCAGTTCGCTGACCGAGGTGGCCGCGGCGGGTTCCAGAAAAATTTGTTCGTTGCCCCCCACTTTCCGTTTGAAGTACCACATGGGGAAATATTCAAAGTTTACGCCGACGGGTTGGGCTTTTTTGTCGAGGTCTTTGACGGTGTCGTTTCCGGCCATCCAGCGGGTGAGGAAGGTGCGCGCTTTGGGTTCGTCCATTGTGGGGGCGAGGTACCAGTGGAAGACGACTTTTTTCTTGTCGAGGTAGACGGAGGAACTACAAAAGGGACAGGTGACAAACAATTGCCCCTCGTCCGGGTGGAGTTCTCCGCCACATTGGGTACAGAGAAATTGGGTGGTCGGTGCGGCATTGGTCATGAGCGTATTATAATCGGAAGGGTGGTAGATAAAGTAGAAAAGGTAAATACGGTAGATAAGGTAGATAAGGTAAATACGGTAGATAAAGTATACAAGTACTTACCTGTTGTATCCTATTTACCCTATTTACTCTATCTACCCTATATACCCTATCTACTCTATGTACCCTCTCTCCCCTACTTACCCTAATCCCGAAAGGAACCCCCCTATGACCCCTCCCCCCGAATCCTACCCTGTTGTTGTTGCCGGTATCCGGCGCGAACTCCCGTTGTTTGAAGTGGCCCCCGGTGTGCGCATTGCCGTCCTCAATATTTTGGGCGATACTGAATTTGTGCAGGCATGTGCCCGCGCGCTGGCCGAAAAACTGACCTCCCGGCCCTATGATGTGCTTGTGACCGCTGAGGCGAAAAGTATCCCGCTCATTTATGCCCTCTCGGTCGAAACGGGGAAACCCTACGTGGTGCTCCGCAAACATTACAAACCCTACATGGGCGTGGCGCTGTCTGCCGAAACGCTCTCGATCACCACCGGGAAACCCCAAGTTCTGTACCTGGACGAAAAAGATCATGAGATGATCAAAGGGAAGCAGATCGCTTTATTGGACGATGTGATCAGTACTGGTTCGACCCAAATGGGGATGAAGAGCGTGATCGAAAAGGCCGGGGCCAAGGTCACGGTCGAGGCGGCGATTTTTACGGAGGGCGATCCTCAGCAATGGGCACATATTGTGGCGCTGGGGCATTTGCCGGTGTTTACGACGTAAGCAAAATCAAGTGACTGTCACTTCAGCAGTGACAGTCACTTGATTTTGCGGTGGCGCACACACCAACACCACTGGCTCGCCCTGCAACTTTGTCAGCACCAACACTTTTTCCCCGTCCCCCTTCAATTTCAAATCTCGAATCAGGCTCTCCGGCTCTAGCGGGGAGCCGCGTTTTTTAACGGTCACACGTCCGATGTTGCGTTCGCGGAGGTAGGCACGGAGTTTTTTCAGGTTGAAGGGCATCCAGTCTTCGATGGGCCACACACGGGCGAAGGGGGTGGCGACGCGGGCGTCTGCGATGTACTCATCGCCGGTCAGATAGGTGATGGGGGTGGCGACGCGGGTGTCTGCGATGTACTCATCGCCGGTCAGATAGGTGATGGGGGTGGCGACGCGGGTGTCTGCGATGTACTCATCGCCGGTCAGATAGGCGATGGTGGGGTCGAGTTGGGCGGCGTTGAGTTGGGTGGCGAGGGTCGTGACCAATCCGGCGCGGAGGATGGCGGGGTCGGGTTCGTACAGATATGACCGAGGACGGGAGACGGAGGACGGGGAAAGGTCGGTCTTCGGTCTTCCGTCTCCGGTCAGCGTAAATGGCCCTGGCAAGACGGTGGCGCGGCGGTGGGTCGTTTTGAGGGGGCCAAACCAGAGACAGGCTTCTTTCAGTTCGCCGTGAAGGGAGATGAATTCGATTTCGCAGTCGTACCCCGCGAGTTCGTCCAGGTCCACGCCGGGGGAGATTTTGACGCCGAGGGCGGGGAAGCGCGGAAGCCAGGTGCGGATCACGTTGAGCGGAGGGGAGTAGTCACGGACGGAATAGGCGCGGCGGTGGTCGGTGCGGCGGGCGGGGTCGAAGAAGAGGGCGAGGGGGTGAGGGGGGGAAGAGGAGAAGAGGGGAAAAGGAGAGAAGGGGAGGGGGGAGGCGAGATCGGCCTGGATGAAGGAGGTGTGGGGGGCGCGCCCGACGGTGAGGCCGACGGCGTGGGCGTTGGCCTGGGCGAGACGGAGACGGAGGGGGTCGAGATCGAGGCCGGTGACGTGGCGGGCCGCCCCTTCGACTAAGCCGCTCAGGGTGCCGCGGTTCCGGTGAGGGAGGTGGGCCAAGGCCAGGGTATCGCCCCCTATCGAACATCCCAAATCAATGATGTGATCAAATTCCTGGTAGCGTTCGGCGCGGTAGGCGGAGACTGCGGAGGGGGTGGCTTGTTCGAGGGCCTCGCGGGTGAAGTACATGTGGGCGGCGTGGGGGAATTTTGGGATCGCTTCGCGGCGGAGGATGGCGGTTTCGAGGGCGGCGCGGGCGAGGTCGGGGGGGTAGCGTTTGCTGAGGGTTTGGAAATGCGCGAGAAAGTCCGTCTCGCGCGGGGTGAGGGTTTCGGCGTCCGCGAGGGCGGCTTGTCCGGCAGGGGTGAGGAGGGTGCGGAAGGCGGGGAGGTTCACGGGGGGTTAGACCATTCTAAGGATTATGGTTCAGGGTTTTAAACAAACGTTAACAGTCTGGTATGATGGGGGCTTACGATGGTGAACATTTTACTTGTAATTTTGATTGTGCTGGCGTTGGGATTTGCATTTATGAACGGGTTTAACGACAGTGCCAGTGTGGTGGCGACGATTGTGGCCTCGCGGGCGATGACCCCGCGGGCCGCCTTACGAATTGCGGCGGTCGCTAATTTTGTGGGGCCGTTTGTGTTTGGGGTGGCGGTGGCGCGGACGATTGGACAGGATTTGGCCGAGCGGGAGGCCCTCACGGTGCCGGTGATTATCGCCGCGTTGGGGGCGGCGACGATCTGGAACCTCGTCACCTGGCGGATGGGAATTCCGTCCAGTTCGTCCCACGCGTTGATCGGGGGGTTGATGGGGGCGGTGGGCGTTAGCGCGGGAGTGGAGGCGCTCCGGTTGCGGGGGTTGTGGATCGTGTTGACCGCGTTGTTCACCTCGCCGCTGATCGGGTTTGTGGCGGGGATGATCGTGATCCGGTTGATTTTGTGGCTGGCGCGGGGGGCCACGCCGAAGATCAATCTCTTTTTTAAGTTTGCACAGGTTCCGACAGCGATCATCCTCTCGTTGAGCCACGGGACAAACGATGCCCAAAAGGCGATGGGGATGATCACGCTGGGGTTGGTGGTCGCCGGGGAGCAGTCCGGCTTTGCGGTGCCGTGGTGGGTGATTGTAGCGTGCGCGGCGGCGATTGGGTTGGGGACGGCGGCGGGGGGGTGGCGCATCATCCGCACGTTGGGGGGCAAATTTTACCGGATTCGTTCGGTCCATAGTTTTGCCTCTCAGCTTTCATCCGGGCTGGTCATTTTGCTGGTGACGTTGTTGGGCGGGCCGGTCAGTACCACGCAAGTCGTCAGTTCCGCAATTTTGGGGGCAGGGGCCGGACATCGCGTTTCGCAGGTGCGCTGGACGGTGTTGAACGAGATTTGGATCGCCTGGTTGCTCACGTTACCTGTTTCGGCGGGGTTGAGTGCGCTTTTGTACGGGTTGATCTATTATTTTTTAGGAGTGTAACTGCTCAGGAGTTTTGTGATGGGTGTTGCCCAGGTTTTTAAACGCAATCAAAAAGAAGACAAGTTTGTCCAGTTGCTCACGGATCAGGGACAGGCGACCGTGGAAGGTCTGCGCCTGTTGGAAAAGTGGGCCAAAAAAGACCCGCTGGCCGAAAAAGCCGTGGAACAAATTCGCCGGAAGGAATCGGAGGCCGATGAAATTCGCCGGATTTTGATCGACGAGTTGCACAACACGTTTATCACCCCCCTGGACCGGGAGGATATTTTCAAACTTTCCCTGCATATTGATGATATGCTAGACTACGCATACAGTGCGGTCGAAGGGATGCAATTGTTAGAAATTGACGTAGATCCCCACCTGATCCAGATGGTCACCCACATCCGCGAGGCGGCGGAAGAAATCTGGCTCGCAGTGCAACGGCTGAGCGCCAACCCGCGCGTGGCCGCCGACCATGCCTACCGCGCCCGCAAACTCGAAAACCAGGTCGAACACCTCTACCGCGTCGCCGTCAGTGAGTTGTTCAAAAAATCGAAAAACGTGGATCAAGTGATGGAAGTTTTCCGCCGCAGGGAAATTTACCGCCACATCGCCAACATGGCCGAGCAAGTCAACCAGGCCGCCGACATTTTGGGCATCATCGTAATGAAGATCACTTGACCTTGACACGGTGTTAAAGTGTAAAATCAAATCGTCCCGAAAAAAAAGGGTGGGGCAGGGATGTCCATCCCTGCCCCACCCTTTTTTTTCGGAGTACTCATTCCCATTCGTGTAATTCTTGGCAAAAAATCATGTTCCAAATCGGTGAATTCTCCAAACTCGGCCAGGTCTCCCCCCGGATGCTCCGCCACTACGACCAACTTGGCCTGCTCAAACCCGGGCAGGTGGACAAGTGGACGGGCTACCGGTATTACACCATCGATCAACTCGCCCAACTCCATCGCATCATCGCCCTCAAAGAGATGGGCCTCACCCTCGAACAAATCGGCGACCTGCTCAAAAGCGGCGAAGCGCTCCACCCCGAACGCCTGCGCGGGATGCTCACCCTTGCCCGCTCGCAAATCGAACGCGAAATCTACGAAAACCAGGAACGTCTGCACCGGGTCGAAGTCCGCCTGCAACAAATCGAAGAAGGCCCTTCCCCCTACGAAATCGTCGTCAAACCCATCCCCGCGCAAGTCATCGCCTCGATCCGGGAAGTGGTCCCACGCGTACAGGACATGAACGCATACTGTGACACCCTCTACCTCGAACTCTACGCGGGGTTACGGTCCCTCGGCATCACCCCCCTCCAGCCGGAAATCACCCTCTACCACCAGGACGAATACTCCGAAACCGATCTGGACGCCGAATTCGCCATCGCCGTCCATCCCAAACATCTCAAAACCCCACCCGCCCACCGCCGCATCCAGTTCCGCGAACTCCCAGCCCACCCCACCGCCGCCGCCCTCATCTACGAAGGCCCCTTCCGCGACATGCTCGACGCCGTTCTATCCCTCGTCAAATGGGTCGCGATGAACGGCCACACCTTCGACGGCCCCCTGCGCGAACTACACCTCTCCGGCCCCGCCCACGACGCCGACGACGGAGACACCCTCCCCGTCACGGAGTTGCAACTCCCCATCCGCAAACTCACCCCGTAAGACTGCCAATCCGCCCGACAAAAGCCCGAATTCATTCGGGCTTTTTTGTTTTCCCGCTCAAACCGTGTCCCTCGTGGGGGCGAGACGGGCGGGAATGACGCCCCTTTTGCAAACAGGACACATTCCCGCCCGTCTCGCCCCGACAGTTATTCGCCCCCTACCTAAAGTTTTACGTTTTACGTTCTACGTTTCCCCTCGTTTTCCTCTTGACCTTAACACCGTGTCAACCTGTATCATTCCCTCACCCTCAAAAATCACGTTTCACGCATCACGCATCACATTTCACGCATCAAAAGGACCCCCCTCATGAACCCCACCTCCTCCAAAATCATCATCTTCGGCACCGGCCCCCTCGGCCTCTCTGTGATGGACGCCCTCCTCGAAAAAGGCTACCCCGCCATCACCCTCATCAACCGTTCGGGAATAGCCCCCCAAAACGGGGGCGCCCCCGAAACCCTCCCTCGCGGGGTCACGGTATCCTCTGGCGACGCCACCAACCCCGAACAGGTCGCCACGCTCGTCAAAGGCGCGGATGTCGTCTTCCATTGCGCCCAGCCAGGGTACACCCAATGGCCCACGCACTTTCCCCCGATCACCAACGGCATCCTCCAGGGCGTCATCAAAGCTGGGGTTCCGAAACTCGTTTTTGGGGATAACCTGTACATGTACGGCCCCACGAACGGCAAACCCGTCCACGAAGGATTGCCCTATGCCGCCGAAGGGCACAAAGGCCGCACCCGCGCCGCGATGGCGAACCTGCTCCTTGACGCCCACCGCGCGGGGAAAGTGAAAGTCACCATTGGCCGCGCCTCGGACTTTTACGGCCCGCGCGTGAGTGGCTCTGCCGTCGGTGACCGTGTTTTCCCCGCCATTCTACAAGGCAAAGCCGCCTCCACAATGGGCAATGTGGATTTACCCCACACCTACACCTACATCAAAGATTTTGGCCGCGCCCTCGTCACCCTCTCCGAAAACGACGCCGCCTTCGGCAAAGCCTGGCACATCCCCAGTGCGGAGACGCTGACCACCCGCCAATTCCTGAATCTGGCGTTTGAAGTCGCCGGGCAAAAGCCAAAAATCAGTTCGATGGGCAAAATGATGTTGCAAATGGGGGGGCTGTTTGTGCCTGAGGCGAAAGAAATGATCGAAATGTGGTACGAGTTCAACGAGCCATACATCGTGGATCACAGCGCGTTTGCAAAAGCGTTCGGCGCTAAGCCTACCCCGCACCGGGAGGCGATCAAAGAAACGCTGGCGTGGTACAAGACGTTGAAATAGGTTTTTCCCAGTAACTGCTCAGACCCTAAAGGTTTTTCTCGATGAATGCGGGAAACAATTTGCAAATGGTGCCCCCTTTATACAGGATCATCTCTTGCAAACAAAACCTTTAGGGTCTGGCCTGAGTAGTAGTCCGTCAAACCTGAAAATTATGTTTGTAGTCACGACTTCAGTCGTCGTCTTGAGCGGTTGAAACCGCCACTACGAACCTAAAAATGATCTTT
>JABWBV010000335.1 GCA_013359445.1 Anaerolineales bacterium
GGAGGTTGAAAGCCCTGTGTGATCGTCTGGCAAGCCAGGGTGAGGGTAAGGAAGAGGGCGAGGAGGATGAATTTTCGGGGGTGGGGAGAGGGCATAAGGGGGGAATGGGGCAAGTTTTAGAGGGGGAGGGGCTGTTTGAAATTATAAATGCCATCTTGCACGGGCCAGGCAGTTTGGCATTCCTGGCAAACCATGCGCGAGGGTTCTTCGGTCAGGGTGGCACGGCCACACGATGGGCATTTGAAAAAAGCCCCCGGCGAGGCAACGGGTGTATTCCCCACGGCCTGTGTGCGGACAAAGACGCTGGGCGAAAATTGCCACCAATTCCCGGTCAGTTGGGCGAGGGAGTCGAGGGAAACCAAAAGCCCGGTGGGCAACAGGCGTTTGAGCATCCAAATGCGAAAGTGGGAGACGGTGAGCTGACGTTGAATGGCAAACCCGGTTTGTTGGAGCCAGGTGCGCGTGGTGGCGGGGTGAAAATTGTAGTTCAGTTCGACAAATTCGATGGGTTCGGGGGAAAAGGGATTCCAGGGTTGGCGGCGGAGCAGGTAGCGGGCGATGGCTTTGACGTTTTGTTTGTTGGCAAATTCCAGAATGAAGGTGCCGCCGGGGCGCATCACCTGCCGAATTTGTTGGAGCGCGGCCTGCCCGTCCGCGAGATGGTGCAAAACCCGGATCAGCGTCGCCCCGTCGAACAGCCCATCCACAAACGGGAGACGGTACACGTCGGCGGCGACGTAGATATAGCGGGGGCTGTTCCCCAGCCGCGCACGGGCTTGTTGCAATTGGGTGGTGGAATAATCGAGTAGGACTACGCGTTGGTAACCTTCGTAGCGAGTGGTGTTGCGGCCCGCACCCGCGCCCAGTTCGAGGAGCAGGTCCCCGCGGGAGGGGAGTAAGCGTTTTAGGGCAACGGCTTCGGCCCGATCTTCGTAATCACGTCCGCCTTTTTCCCAAAATTCGGTTTGATAGGTCGAACCTTCGTAGTCGCAAACAGGAGGGTGGGGGTCTGAGTTCATAGAGGGGAAATGATAGAGGGACAGGGGGTAATTGTCAATAAGGAGAAACCCTAGCTCAGTCGTTACTTTTCCAGTATCATTGCCTTTATGGGCACCTCACCTTCAATCATCATGTGGATCAATCGGCAGTGGGTGATTTCACTCACCAATGGCACCGCGGCCCTCGATTGGGGCGAGGGGATGGCCCAAGACTTGCTTTCGGGCGAGTTTTTGTGTTATTCGGCAGAGGAGTATGGGCATACGTTGCGGGATGAGGATTTGACAGCTTTGCACGCTTCCGGGCGGGTTGCCAGCTTTACCGCCTTGCAAGTCGGCCTGTATGCCTGGCCGCCACGGTAGAATCGAATGATAGATAAAAAATCACCTGTTCTCTGGTTTGTTCTTTTTTTACTCGCCACGGCTGGGTTTGCCGTATTTGGCCCGGCGGAAAAATCGCTCGGAACCAACGTCCGCGTGGTGTACCTACATGGAGCCTGGGTGTGGACGGCGCTCGCGGGCATTGTCCTGGCGGCAGGGTTTGGCTTGGGCGGGCTATTGCTAAACCGGGAGACGTGGCACGCATGGTCCCGCGCGCTGGGGCGCACTGGGCTGTTTTTCTGGATCACCTATCTACCCATTTCGATGTGGGCGATGCAAACGAACTGGAACGGGCTGTTTCTCGCCGAACCCCGCTGGCGGGTGGCGTTCGTCTTTTCGCTGGGCGGGCTGGCCCTGCAAATTGGTCTCACCCTGCTCGAAGACCCGCGTTGGGCCTCCGGGGCCAACCTCCTCTATGCCGCCACCTTGTTCCTGGCCCTTCAAAACGCTGAACAAGTGATGCACCCGCCCTCCCCGATCCTCACATCGGACGCGTGGCGCATTCAAATCTTCTTCGGCGGGTTGACCGCGCTCACTTTGCTGGCCGGGTCGCAGATGGCGCGCTGGTGGCGCCAACGGGAACGCCCCCTGGAACGAGCGCAATAATTCTCCCCAATCTGTAACTGTTCTTAAATACTCACTAGCTCTACGCCAGTGAGTAGCCTAAAGCAGGTGGGGCTGTGAAGCCTCATCTGCTTTTTTTATGTTTTGCCTTCTTCGCCCAATCCTATGCCCCCTGCCCTTCGTATAAAAATTCTGCTCCTTACCCTCATTCGCACGTTGGTTAATACCATGCACCGGATGGTATACCCCCTCCTGCCCACGCTTGCCCGCGGGGTCGGGGTGAGTGTGGAAACCTTCACCCTGGCGCTGACCGCCCGCGCCCTGCTTAGTGCGGCCAGCCCCATCATTGGCTCCATCTCCGATCAGCGCGGGCGCAAGGTGGGGATGCTGATTGGGCTGACGCTGTTCCTGGCGGGGACCGGACTGGTCATCGTGTGGCCGAGTTTTCCGGGGCTGGTCATCGCCATGTTGTTGGCTACCACGGGCAAATATGTGTTGGACCCGTCCATTCATGCCTACGTGGGCGATCAAGTGCCCTACACCCAACGCGCCCAGGCTATCGCCCTGCTGGAATTTGGCTGGTCCCTGAGTTTTATTTTAGGGATTCCCCTGGCCGGATTTATGATCGCCCGCGCGGGGTGGCTGGCCCCCTTCCCCCTTTTCGCGGGGTTGGCGATCCTCTCGATCTTCCTCATCCTCCAACAGGTGCCGAATGACGCGCCCCCCCGCCCACACCAGCATCCCACCACCACGGGGGCAGGCGAAACCACCCCCCCCCCCAAATCCGCCACCCTTTGGGCAGGGCTTCGCGAGATTTTAATGCACCCTTCCGCCGTGGCGGGCCTCCTCTTTGGTTTATTTATGAGTTCGGCCAACGAGACGGTCAACATTGTGTTTGGTTTGTGGCTGGAACAAAGTTTTAGCTTGCAAGTGGCGGCCCTTGGGGCGGCCTCACTCGTGATTGGGGTTTCCGAATTGGGCGGGGAGTCGATGGCGAGCGTGATTACTGACCGTGTTGGAAAAAAGCGAGCGATCACCGGCGGGCTGGTGTTGAACAGCCTCATGGCCCTGGCCCTGCCTGTGTTGGGGCAAACCCTGCCGGGTGCCCTGGTGGGGTTGTTTTTGTTCTATCTGACGTTTGAATTTACCATTGTCAGTGCGATTCCGATCATGACGGAAATCCTCCCCACCCGACGGGCGACCCTGCTCGCAGTCAATATTTCTGCGTTTTCGGTGGGACGCGCCCTCGCGAGTTGGCTCGCCACGCCTGTTTTTGCCTGGGGGATTCTGGCGAGTGCGGGGCTATCGGTGGGGTTTAACCTGTTGGCGCTCGTGGCGCTCCGCCGAATTCGGCTTGAGGAGGCACATGAACGGCGTCCGACAGATGCTCATGCTTAAGACCCGCGCAGGTTCGCCAAGATGGACGAGTGCCTAACGCGCTTAAGCGTATATTCATCTATAATTCGGGTCTCTCTTGTATAATTATCTGCTATGAAACGCTATTTTTTGCTCTTTGCGCTTACGCTTGCCTTTTTCCTCTCGGCCAGCGCCTCTGCACAGGCCGCCTCCCCCGTGGAGTTATCTTTTTCAAACGTCGCCCAATTTGCGGACGATGCTGAAGATGTGGTCTTGTGCAAACCGGGGGTTGTTGGCGATTGTTTGGAACTTGGCCCCGCCCATTATTTAAAAAAGATGGCGGCAGAGGGGATTCATCTGCCCATGCAACCCCTCACCTACGTCGCGCCAGACCCAGGGTTGTCCTATTTGCCGTATTTGTACGGACAGGTGGTGACGTTTAACGCCCCGATGTACGGCAGTTTGGAAGATGCCGCACATGCCAAAAACCCCATCCGGCGGATGGAAGGCATTTTCAACTATATTTCGTACACCTACACCGAAGTGTACGATGAGGTTCGCGTATACGAAGTGGAAGCGGGCGTGTGGATGAACGCGTACGATGTTCACCGGGTGGGCACGCCCTATTTCCAGGGCATTGAATTCCAACGCTCGCCGCGCAACCCCTTTGGCTGGATTTTACAACCCGTGGAAACCAAAAGTTCGCCCAGTTATCTAAGCCTGGATAACAACACCGGACAGTGGGTGAACCGGTTTGAGATTTATCAGATGTATGACAAAACCACATCGGAGGGGTTGGAGTGGGTAATGGTTCGCCCGGGTGAGTGGATCGAAAAACGCTACATTTCGATGGTCTATCCGCGCGCCTCCCCGCCCGAGGGCATCACCTCCGCCCGGTGGTTAGATGTCAACTTGTACGAGCAAACCATCGTCGCCTATGAAGGCACCCGGCTGGTCTTTGCCACCGTGATTTCCAGCGGGATTGATCCGTTTTGGACACGCCCCGGGTTGTTTTCCATTTACCAAAAGCTGGATACCACCTACATGACCGGCAGTTTTGAAGCCGATGGGTCTGACCGATATTATCTGGAAGATGTGCCGTGGACGATGTATTTTGACGAGGCCCGCGCCCTGCACGGGGCATATTGGCACACCGGGTACGGCTGGCCGCGCTCGCATGGGTGTGTGAACTTATCCCCCGGCGATTCGCAATGGCTGTATAACTGGGCCCAAGTGGGCGATCAGGTATACGTCCACGATCCATCGGGCATCACACCGACAGACCCTTCCCTGTACGGATCAGGGGGGGCATAAAAAAAACGGGGGCTACCGGAATTACTGGGACAGAAACCCGAATTTTCCCGCTAGAAACTGGAGAGCCGAAAAACGCCCAAAGCGCGCCGCACCCCCATGCGGTGCGCTTTTTTTTTCGGGGCGTTTTCTCCCTCAGTCTGAGCCATTCCATCAGAAAACCATAAACTCCATGCTCGAAATCATCGATTTAACACAAGAAATCTACACCGGAATGCCCGTCTTTCCCGGTATGCCTGCAGTCTCCGTCACCATGCACGTCTCGCACGAAGAATGGGATGGCATCACCGATAGCACCGTCGTCTCCCCCGCCGCGAACCGGCTCGACCTGGGCGAACACACCGGCACGCACGTGGACGCCCTCAACCACATGGGCCGCGCGTTCCGGGGACAATCTATCGAAACCATGCCGCTGACGATGTTTTACACCGAAGGGATTTGCCTGAACCTCTCGGGGAAGGGCCTGCGCGCGTTGATCGAACCCGAAGATTTAACCCGCGCCCTGTCCGAGGCGGGATTGGCGATCCGCGCGGGGGAGACCGTGCTCCTGTACACCGACCACTACCGCCGCGCGTTTGGCACCCCCGACTGGGATCACGGCCCCGGTTTGAGTGCGGACGCGGCGCGCTGGCTGGGGGCGCAGGGCATCGCCGCCTTCGGGGTGGAGACGATGTCGCCGGGGGTGCGAAAGGTGTCGAACAAGGATGTGCATCGCATTTGCGGGGAGATGGGGTTTACGCATTATGAGAATCTGATCAATCTGCATCTGTTGATCGGGCGCGGACGTTTTCGGTTTATCGGTCTGCCGCTCAAAATTCGGGGGGGGACGGGGTCGCCGGTGCGGGCGGTGGCGGTGTTCGAATAACGGTATAATACCGCCCACCGAATTCCCCCCTTGAGGTCTCACCATGACACTTTCTTCCTCCTCATATGATGTCCTGCTCGTGGGCGGCGGCGTGATGGGCTGTGCCACCGCATACTATCTCCTGAAAGCCGATCCCCGCTTGAACGTGGCCCTGATCGAAATGGATGCCACGTTCGCCCGCGCCTCCACCCCCCTCTCGGACGGCAACACCCGTCTGCAATTCAACATCCCCGAAAATATTGCCATGTCCCAATACGGCCTCGAAGTCCTCCAAACCTTCGCCGACGACATGGCCGTAGACGGCGACCGGCCCGACCCCGCGTTCCGCCAGCAGGGGAACCTGTTTATCATTGACGAAGACAGCCGCGAAGGCGCGCTGGAGGGCCTCGCCCAGCAACAACGTCTGGGGTGCGCGGTTGAATGGCTCACCCCGGAACAGGTGCAAGAAAAATACCCCATTTACAACCTGAAAGACTGCGTCGGCGGCACGTTCGGGCGGCTGGACGGCACGATGTCCCCACTGGCGGTGTTGTTGGGTTACAAGAAAAAAGCCCAGGCGATGGGCGCACACTGGATTGATGGGAAAGTGACCCAACTACTCACGGAGGCGGGGCGAGTGACAGGCGTGCAATTGGCCTCCGGCGAAACGCTCACCGCCCCGGTTGTGGTGAACACCGCCGGCGCGTGGGCCGCCGAACTCGCGCGAACGGCGGGGATCGATCTTCCCGTGCTCCCGATCAAACGGCAGGTCACCGTTTTTGAGACCCCCGTTCACTTCGAGCATGTGCTCCCCTTGCTCTTTCTCCCCTCCGGCCTGTACGTCATACACGAAGGGGGCAAACATTTTATGGCCGCGCGTTCCTTCGACGATGATCCCATCACAACCGAAGATTTTGAATGGCACCGCCATCACTTTGAAGACCTGATTTGGGAAGAACTGGTCAGTTACATCCCCGTCTTTGATCGGCTCAAAATTACCGGGGGCTGGGCGGGCCTGTACGAGGTCAACCCCTTCGACGGGAACGCCATCCTCGGCGAATGGCCGGAGTTGAAAGGGTTTTACCTGGAAAACGGCTATTCCGGCCACGGTTTTCAGCAATGCCACGCCGTCGGGCGCTACATCACCGAACTGATCCTGGGCCAAACGCCCACCCTCGACCTGAGCATTTTCTCCCCCCAACGGATTCTGGATAACCAACCGGTTTTTGAGAATAAGCGGAAGATTATTTGATCCGGCTTTCCCGTTTTTGCCGGGAAATATGCCGAAAAATGAAGGGGTTGGGGATGGCTATTCCCCAACCCCTTCATTTTTCCGGTTCCCATTCTATCCCTGAGCCGTTATGAGTCGATAACTTAGGGGATGATAAAAAAACCTCCTCGACAAAACCCAACACCCGTAGACTGTGTTAAACTAGCCGCCATCTTATTTTCAGGAATACTCATGCCCATTCGCATTATCCAACACCCGAAAAAAGCGAGCGACACCCCCCTGCTGATCTCTTTCCTCGTTCTTGGTCTCTTTCTCTCCGCCATTTTCTGGTACGGTGATCGCCTCCACGCCATTGATGCCGCCGAACTCACCCCTCAACAGCTCTACAACACGTATTGCGCCGCCTGTCACGGCTACGAAGGCGAAGGCGTCGAATCGCTCAAGGCCCCGCCCCTCAACAGCGAAGGCACCCTTTACGAATACGCCGATGGTACGATCCAACGGGCAATCCTCACGGGAGGAGAAATCATGCCCAAACACGATCAAATCCTCACCACCACCCAGGCCGCCGAAATCATCAACTACATGAAAACCTGGTGGACGGATGAACAAATCGCCTCGCAAGCCCTTCTGAGTGCGGATGATCCGATGGAGCCGTAGTCGGCAAGTCAGCAAACTATCAAACCAACAAATCAACGTACAATTCCCCATTTCCCATTTCTATGACCACACTCACCGTTGTTGAAGAAACCACCCCTTCTTTCCGTACCAAACTCATTCTCTTCCTGCAAGATTACGGCGTGCAGTTAGCCCTGGCCCCGGCCCTGGCCGCGTTGTTGGGGAGCCTCTACTTCAGCGAAATCTCCGGGTTTGAACCCTGCCGCTTGTGCTGGTTCCAACGCATTTTGATGTACCCGCTCACGGTGCTCATTCTTGTGGGGATCTTCAACTTCGACGAATTGATTCCGAAATACAT